>PKDV01000099.1 GCA_002862715.1 Flavobacteriaceae bacterium
GTAAGTTATGTCCCAGATGTGTTCCAGCAAGGCTCACTGCTTCCCCGTTCTCCAGGCATCGAACATTTTCCCATTCAACCTCTTCATCACGAAAACTGGGCCAGCCTGTGATGAGAGATGGAAATCTATTTGAGAACAAGACGAAGCACAAACCATGCTGAAACAAATTTGCTTGTTCCTCGTCGCTACTCAAGTCTTTTCGCTGGTGACTGAGGACGATGCGTCCAACAAGGCCAATCCAATTCGCAAAGTAGTTACCATGCTCCAAAAGATGCAGGCCAAAGTCACCGCAGAGGGTGAGAAAGAAAAGGAGCTATATGCATGATGGCCCCAGTTCGGTTTCAATAAACTGGCGCATAAACGGCAGTGCATCTTGCAACACCCCAATAATATGCGGCGCACAGCGAATGGAATAACGGTCTTGTAGGCGGTCTGAGTTACGCGGGTGGGTGTGGTGGTTTAAGTCTTCGCGGATCCAGCTGGCAATTTGGTTTTGCCCCGGGTGAGGTTTGGCGGCAAACAAAATATCGTCAAAATGGTTGGAGTTACCTTTAAGGGTTAACGATGCCATTGCGGTGATTCGACTGGCTAAACGGCTTAGGTATTGCGATCTGTCATAGGCTAAACACGCAAGCGCGGTCATCACGGCTGTGCCGTTCATTAGTGCAAGGCCTTCTTTGGGGCGCAATCTCAGAGGCACTATGCCAAGTTGTAAATACACATCTTTAGTGGCTTGGCGTTTACCTTGATACATCACTTCGCGCTCGCCCACTAACACCGCGGCAAGGTAAGACAGAGGGGTTAAATCGCCACTGGCACCAACCGAGCCTTCCTGGGGAATGATAGGCGTGATGTTATTGTTTAATAACCATTCAATACGTTGCAATAGTTGATAGCTCACGCCAGATTTACCCACTGCCAATGAGTTTAGACGGCAGGCCATAATGGCGCGTGACTCCATTGGACTAAAAATATCACCTAGGCCACAACCATGAAAACGGGTTAAATGCAGCGGTAACTCGTGGACTAAATCTAGGCTGACATTGACGGTGCATGAGTCACCATAGCCTGTAGTCACGCCATACACTACGCCTTCTTCGTGCAATAAACTGTCAATAAAGCGAGCGCCTTTTTGAATATATTCAACGTAGTCAGCGGTGTCTTTCAGTTTAACTTGGGCGCCTTTGGCTACCGCAACCACTTGCTCTAGGCTGAGGTACTGTTGACCAAAATGCACGATGTTATCGAAAGCGTCTGCTGAAGATGTGTGGCTCATGAGATTATCTGTCCTGAGTGGGTAATGGGGCTGCGCGCGATGGTGAGGGCGGGTGATTACGGGTAACCAGCTCGTCCTTGCGCCAAAAATCGAAAAAGTTAAACCATTGCATTGGCGCAAGTTGCGCAAAATGGGCTAAACGCTGACTATATTGAGTCATTGCATCGGTTAAGCGTGCTGTTCTGCCGGCTCGAGGGCCTTTAAGTGTGTCACTTAAGTGCTCAACATAGACTTGATAACGGCCATGTTGGCGAATACAAAATAGGGTATACACTGGGCAATCTAATAAACTGGCCAAAATAAATGGCCCTTGCGGAAATGCCGCGTCTTGGCCTAAAAAAGGTAAATAGGTCACACGTCCTTGGCTGCTTGATGATGTGCGGTCTGCTGCAATAACTACAATTTCACCTTGATCAACTTTTTGTTGCAACAACATGATATATTGATTGTTTTTTTTTTTTGAGTTATTGTAAATTAGAGCCAAATTTATTTATGAATTTTTATAAAAAAAATATTATTACAAGTTGGATTGTATTTAGTATTTCATTTTTAACGTATTTCAGCACTGTCGAACCTACCGCAAGTTATTGGGATTGCAGTGAATATATTGCAACATCAGCAAAATTACAAGTTGGACACCCTCCCGGTGCACCTCTCTTTCAAATGTTAGGTGCATTTTTTTCAAATTTTTCTAGTTCAAATGAAAGTATTGCTTTTTGGGTCAATATGATGTCGGTCTTTGCAAGCTCCTTTACTATCTTTTTTCTTTACTTATCACTATCTCAAATAATAAAAAAATTTGTATTTAAAAATTCTAAAGTCGAAAAGGAAAAAAGTTTTTTAATTATTGGTGCAAGTGCAATTGGAGCACTAACTTATGCCTTTTCAGACAGTTTTTGGTTTAATGCGGTTGAAGCTGAAGTCTATGCTATGGCAATGCTTATCACATCTGCATTATTTTGGATGGCCTTGAGATGGGAAAATGAAATTAATTCTGAGTATGGTAACCGATGGATACTGGCAATTAGTTTTTTAATTGGTCTTTCATTTGGAGTTCACTTTATGGCTCTTCTAACAATTCCTGCTATTGGAATGCTATACTACTTTAAAAAGTACAACTTTAAATTATCAAGTTTTTTATATGCTAACGTAATATCTGTTTTCATTCTAATTTTTATTTTCAAACTGCTGTTGCCCTCAACTTTATCATTATTTAGTTACGCAGAAGTTTTTTTTGTGAATTCTATTGGATTGCCTTTCAACTCAGGTACAGTGATTGTCGCCATATTTTTAATTTCTTTATTTGTTACAGCTTTAAAATATACTCATAAAAAAAATCTTGTTGATATAAATACTGGAATCTTGTGCATACTATTTATTTTAATAGGTTTTTCGTCTTGGGTAATGTTACCAATTAGAGCAAATTCAAATACAGTGATAAATGAGAACGCACCTACTGATGCTCGTGCCCTTTTAGCATATTATAATTTAGAACAATATCCAGAAACTCATTTATTTTATGGTCCCATGTTCACTGATATGTATGCAGGCCAAGATTTTTTGAACCCTTATAAAGATGACAAGCCAAAATTTGAAAAAGATTTGGCAACTAATAAGTATGTAATTGTTAATGAATGGAAGAATGCTAGAATAAATTCAAATAGTGAACATACTGGTTTTTTTCCTAGAATGTGGAGTAGTTCTAATGCCGTTAATTATATAGCATATTACGGAGCCGCTCCTTTATTTAAAATAAAAGACAATTATAAAAATGATTCGAATTTAAAAGAAATTGTAAGTGATTTTTACAAAAGAATTGATTCAGATGAAATTGACGCTAATGACTATCATAATTTCCTTCAACAGTATAGCGCGTACTTAGATATTAAAAAACCAAGTTTTTTTGAAAATTTAAATTACTTTTTAAAATTTCAACTTAACTACATGTATTTCAGATATTTTATGTGGAACTTTTCTGGAAAACAAAACGATTTACAAGGTAAACTTGACAAACTTGATGGTAATTGGATTACTGGAATCCCAATAATTGATAGTATTAGACTTGGGCCTCAAAGTAAATTAACAGATGATATGAAAAAAAATAAGGGTAGAAATACTTATTTTTTATTTCCACTATTGTTAGGGATTCTTGGACTTTTATTATTTATAAAAGTAGATATTAAAAGATCATGGGTAATATTTATTTTGTTTATTTTCACTGGAATTGCTCTAAAATTTTACTTAAATGAGAGAGTATTTGAGCCCCGCGAGAGAGATTATGCTTTAGTTGGTTCTTTTTATGCTTTCTCTATTTTAATTGGAATTGGGGTAATACAAGTGTCAAATATTCTAAAATCTCTAATTAAAAAAATAAATACTAAGCTAATATCTAATTCATCTGCAATTTCAAACTACATTGCACTCATTATTTGTTTATTATTAGTTCCATTTTTGATGGCTTATCAAAACTGGGATGACCACAACAGGTCAGGCAGATATACAGCACAATCAACAGCCAAGGCATACCTTGACTCAATTGAAAGAGATAAAGATGCTATAATTTTTACCATTGGTGATAATGATACATTTGCGCTTTGGTATGCGCAAGAAATTGAGAACTACAGAACTGATGTAAGGACAATTAATACTCAACTTCTAGCAACTGATTGGTACATTGATCAATTAAAAAGAAAAACCTACGAAAGTTCCCCAATTCCGTCTCAATTAATTCACAAACAATATGTCTATGGCACAAGAGACTACATAAAGTTTGAGCCAATCATTGATACTACCCGATGGACAATAAATAACTTTATGAGTTGGGTTGCAAGTGATAATCCAAGAACTTATTACAGCCATTTAATGAAACAATATGATGTAGATTTAAAAAGGGTTCCATTATCAACACAAAAAATGGTTTATTATCCAACAAATAAAATAAGGGTGCCTGTTAACAAAAAAAATGTGATTGAAAGTGGAATAGTTAAAGAAGAAGATTTTGAATTAATCGTTGATTACATTGACATTGATTTGCCTAAATCTGGATTATATAAAAACAGGTTAATGATGTTAGACATTTTGAATAATAATGATTGGAAAAGACCCATTTATTTCACTGGTGGTAGTTTTCAAGATGAAGAATACATATGGATGAAAGATTACTTACAACTTGAGGGATTGGTTTATAAACTTGTACCTATTAAAACTCCAGAAAATCCAGAAAATCCTTATCAATTAGGAAGAATAGACTCCGAAAAAATGCTAAAAATTATAAAAAAATGGGACTGGGGAAATTCTAAAAGCAGAAATATTTATCACGACCCAGAAACAAGAAAAAACAGTATTTCCTTTAGAAGTAATCTTGTTAGACTGGCAGATAAATTAATACAAGAAGAAAAATTTGAAAAAGCGGAAGAGGTACTAGACATTGCAATGGAAAATATGCCAGTAGAATTTTTTGGTTTTTATAGTCTATTGACTCCTTTTGTTTCTGCGTATCAAAAAATTGATAGAGACGAAAAAGCAAATAGCTTAGCAACCACGCTAAATACTAAGTATATTCAGAAATTAAATTTTTTTAAGTCCTTTAATTTAAAAAGTCAACAAAATTATTCTGAACAAATTTTTACTGAAATTGAGCGTTACAGGAATCTTGTTGATAGCTCATGCGATTACAATGATAAAAATGGATTTTGCCATATCTTAATTCAAGATTTTATAAAAAATACATCTGACTTTTCACTCCTGTATTCAGCTTATGAATATTTTTTACCAATGACAAATTATATAAGTGTTCTATATTCAAATAATTTAAATGAAACTGGACGTTTATTATTTGAGTCAATCTCTTCTGTCTATATAAATCAAATAAAGTTATATGAAAATATTCCTCAAGATGAAATGATTTATTATAAAGAATCAATTGAAACTTTAATTAATAATTTTAAAACTTTGGTTGAGAATTTTCAATTGTTAGAAATGGATTTGGATGTAATTAAAAAAGCAAATAACGATTTAGATGAAACCATTAAACCTTTCTTGGAAAATTAAATAAAATCTTTCATCAATCCTATCAAGGTGTTGGCATCTTGTTCTCCGCTTTGACGCCAGACCATGTCACCGGACTTATATATCATGAGTGTAGGTAGCCCCTTGACTCTCAAAGCCTCTGATAACTTTGGATTTTTTTCAATATCAATTTTTACAACTTTTCCGTTATCTCCCATTGCTGCAGCAACATCACGTAAAACTGCATGCATCTGGACAGATGGGTTATTCCAGTTCGTGTAAAAACTAAGGAGTATTGGAATATTTGAATCAACTAATTCACCAAACTTTGACATATTTGTGATATTTTGGGTTAAAAATACGTTTATTTCATAAATTGTATAATAAACAATCAAATAAAACACCTATAAATTGAATAAAGAAAAACTCTTTTTGTTAGATGCCTATGCATTAATCTTCAGAGGTTATTATGCATTTATAAAAAATCCGAGAATTAATTCTAAAGGATTAGATACAAGTGCAGTATTGGGGTTTACAAATTCACTATTTGACTTAATAAATAGAGAGAAGCCTAAATACATAGCAGTAGCATTTGACAAGGGTGGTTCAAAAAATAGAAGAATGTTATTTAATGAATATAAAGCAAATAGAAAAGAAACACCTGAAGCTATAAAAATTTCAGTGCCAATAATTCAAAATCTTTTAAAATCATTAAACATTCCAATTCTTGAACTTGAGGGATACGAGGCAGATGATATTATTGGTACAATTGCAAAACAAGCTGAAAAAGAATCATTTCAAGTATTTATGGTAACGCCAGATAAAGATTTTGCACAGTTGGTTTCAAAAAATATATTCATGTATAAACCATCCAGACTCGGGAATGGAATTGAAATTTGGGGTATTGATGAAGTTAAAAAGAAATTTGAGGTTGATGACCCATTACAGGTAATAGATTACTTAGGAATGATGGGTGACTCATCTGATAACATTCCAGGACTTCCTGGTGTTGGAGATAAAACTGCTAAAAAATTTATATCAACATATGGCAATATTGAAAATTTACTTAAAAATACAGGGGAGTTAAAAGGAAAACTCAAGGAAAGAATTGAAAACAATAAACATTTAGGAATATTGTCAAAAAAGTTAGCAACAATACAATTAGATGTGCCTGTGAAATTTAATTCGAATGATTGCATATTTGGGGAACTGAATGACAAATCAGTATTAAAAATATTTGAGGAATTAGAATTCAATAGACTTATTGAGA
Organism: Flavobacteriaceae bacterium; assembly: GCA_002862715.1. Lineage (GTDB taxonomy): Bacteria > Bacteroidota > Bacteroidia > Flavobacteriales > Flavobacteriaceae. Next base: position 6,555 of record PKDV01000099.1, read on the forward strand.
CTTACAAAAAAAAAATTTCTAGCTCACGGTCAAAAGAAAATAATAAAAAAGACATACAAAATATCGATTTATTTAATCAGTTTTCTGAAATAAATGAAGATTCAGAATATGCTACAATTGAAACAAAACCACATCTATATCAACTAGTTTCCTCGTATTTTGAATTAAAATTACTGATGCAATTACTTGAGTCTCAAGAAAGTGTTTGCTTTGATACCGAGACCACGAGCCTAAATGAAATGGAAGCTGAATTAATAGGAATTTCTTTTAGTTGGAAATATGAAACTGGATATTTTGTTTTAATTCCAAATGATTCAGAAGGAAAAAATCTATTTATTGAGACTTTAAAAAAGTTTTTTGAAAATGATAATATTGAAAAGATTGGTCAAAACATCAAGTATGATTTTAAAGTTTTAAAAAAATATGGAATAGAACTAAAAGGGAAGCTGTTTGATACAATGTTAGCACATTATTTGATTAACCCTGATGCAAGACATAATTTGGAAACTCTTTCTAAAAATTATTTAGGATACAAAATGATACCAATAACAAAGCTAATTGGTAAAAAGGGAAAAAATCAACTGTCTATGATTGATGTTCCAATTGAAGATTTGTGTGAATATGCGGTCGAGGACGCTGACATTACATTTCAATTAAAAAATATCCTAGAAAAAAAACTATATGAATTAAATCAAAAAAGTTTATTTGAACAGGTCGAAATCCCACTAATAAAAGTATTGTCATATATGGAGCTTGAAGGTATAAATATAGATGTGTCTTTTTTGAATAATTTTTCATCTGTACTGGATAATGATATTTATAAGCTTGAAAATAAGATTTTTGAAAAAGTTGGTATAAAATTTAATCTTGCTTCTCCAAAGCAACTTGGCGTTGTTTTATTTGAGAAATTAAAAATTGTAGATAATCCAAAAAAAACAAAAACTGGACAATATTCGACTTCAGAAGAAGTTCTTTCCAATCTTTCAAAAAAAAATTTAATTGTTGTTGATATTTTAGATTGGAGGAGCTTAATTAAATTACAAAACACTTATGTTAAAGCCTTGCCACTACAAGTTAACACATTGACTAAAAGAATTCACACTCAATTTAATCAAGCAGTTGCTGCGACAGGTAGATTAAGTAGTAATCATCCTAACCTTCAAAATATACCAATTAGAACCGTAGAGGGTAAACAAGTTAGAAAAGCATTCTGTGCAGTTGACAACAATCATGTAATATTGGCAGCCGATTATTCACAAATTGAGCTAAGAATTATAGCGTCTTTAGCTAATGAATTAAATATGATCAATGCATTTAACAATGGAGAAGACATCCACTCATCTACTGCATCAAAAATTTTTGGTATGGCAGTCGAAAATATTAGCAAAGAACAAAGGAGTCAAGCAAAAACTGTAAACTTTGGAATTATCTATGGAGTTTCTGCATTTGGTTTAAGTAGTCAAACAAGTTTAACAAGAAAAGAATCAAAAATAATTATTGACGCATATTATGAGAGCTACCCGGGTCTAAAAAGTTTTATTAATAAACAAATAAATTTTGCGCGCGAAAATGGATATGTTGAAACTATTTTGGGCAGGAGAAGATATTTAAGAGATATTAATTCCAGAAATTCAATCGTTAGAAGTGCTTCCGAAAGAAATGCTATAAATGCTCCCATTCAAGGAAGCGCTGCTGACATTATTAAATTAGCAATGATTAATATTAACAAGAGATTAAAAAATGAAAAATTAGAAACAAAAATGATGCTACAAGTACACGACGAATTAGTATTTGAAACTCCAAAAAAAGAAATCGAAAAATGTGTTAAAATAATTCGCCATGAAATGGAAAATGTTTTTGATTTAAGAGTCAAGTTAAAAGTCGATATTAATTATGGAAATAATTGGCTTGAAGCACATTAAAATTAAAAACTAAAAAGGATTTGTAATTTTTATGATTGTTTGTACATTTGCTGGCCTTATAAATTTTTAAGTTAAATGACGCTGAGTTATAAAACAAAATCCGTAAATAAACAAAATGCTGATAAGCAATGGATTGTTGTGGATGCTTCAAATCAAGTTTTAGGCAGATTTTCTTCCAAGGTTGCAAAAATACTACGTGGCAAACAAAAAACAAGTTTTACGCCTCATGTTGATTGTGGAGACAACGTAATTGTAATAAATGCAAACAAAATTAAATTAAGTGGCAATAAGTGGGAACAAAAAAAATATATTCGTCACACCGGATACCCTGGCGGTCAAAAAACTCTAACTGCAATTGAAGTTTTTGAAAAAAACCCAGTAAGGTTAATTGAAAAATGCATAAAAGGGATGCTTCCAAAAAATAAATTAGGTTCAGCGATTTACAGAAACTTGTATGTATACGTTGATGATAATCACCCCCATTTAGCGCAAAAACCAGAGGCTTTTAACATAAACAACATTAAATAATGGATGTAATTCATAAAATTGGCCGCCGAAAAAAATCTATAGCCCGAATTTTCTTATCAGAAGGAAACGGAAATATTTTTATAAATAAAAAATCATCTAAAGAATATTTTCCTTCTCCCACTTCACAATTTAAGTTAAATCAACCATTTATCTTAACTCAAACAAACGGAAAATACGATATTAAAGCCTCAATTATTGGTGGGGGTTCCAATGGTCAAGTTGAAGCATTAAGGTTAGCTATTTCAAAAGCTCTCTGCGAAATTGACAATGAATTCAGAAGAATTTTAAAGCCAAAAGGCCTTTTGACAAGAGACCCGAGAATGGTTGAAAGAAAAAAGTTTGGCCAGAAGAAAGCTAGAAAAAAATTCCAATTTTCAAAACGATAAAAATAAATGTATAAACACATCTTAAATAATTAATTTGTTGCCATTAGTTTAGCATCTAAATATTTAAACAATTCTGTTAAAAAATATTGCTACTTGTGGAACGTAAACTAAAACAACAATGTCAAAAATAGAAGTTAAAGAATTACTCGACGCGGGTGTCCATTTTGGACATTTAACTCGCAAATGGAATCCAAATATGTCTCCTTATATTTATATGGAGAGAAATGGCATTCATATTATTAATCTTTACAAATCCATAGTTAAAATTGAAGAAGCTACAAAGGCATTAAAAAAGATTGTTATTTCTGGCCGAAAAATTCTTTTTGTAGCAACAAAGAAACAAGCCAAAGATATAGTAGCTGAAAAAGTTTCAAAAATTAATATGCCTTACATTACAGAACGATGGCCCGGCGGTATGTTAACAAACTTCATTACAATTAGGAAAGCAGTTAAAAAAATGACTGCAATAGACAAAATGAAAGCAGATGGTACGTTTAGCACATTATCTAAAAAAGAAAGACTTCAAGTTGATAGACTTCGTTCAAAACTTGAGAAAAACTTGGGGTCAATTTCTGAAATGACAAGACTCCCAGGAGCATTATTTGTTGTCGATACTATGCGTGAACACATTGCTATTAGAGAAGCGAAAAAGTTAAATATCCCCATTTTTGCAATGGTTGATACGAATTCTGATCCCAAAGAAATTGATTTTGTAATTCCATCCAATGATGATGCATCAAAATCTATTGAAAAGATTTTATCAATAGTAACTAATTCTATTGCTGATGCACTTGAGCAAAGAAAAAAAGAAAAAGAAGAAATTGATGCTGTTTCTTCAGAAGGCGAAATTATCGCTGTTAAACCGAAAGATGATAATCAAGTCAGTGAGAAAAGTTCTGAAGATAATTCCGATAAAAGTGACGAGTCAAAAAAAAAATAATTACTAATTTTTTAAATATCTAAACGATGGCTAAAATTTCTGCTACAGAAGTTAATAAACTTAGAAAAAGTACTGGTGCTGGTATGATGGATTGTAAAAAAGCACTAGAAGAATCATCAGGTAATTTTGAACTGGCTATTGAAATTTTAAGAAAAAAAGGACAGAAAGTCGCTGCAAATAGAGCTGATAGGGATTCATCTGAAGGAGTAGCAATTGCGAGAGTCAGCTCTGATAAAACAATGGGTATTATAATTTCATTAAATTGTGAAACAGACTTTGTTGCTAAAAATAACACTTACATTCAATTGGCAAATAAACTTGCAGATTTAGCACTCGGATACAATACAAAAGAGAGTTTCTTGAGTTCAAAATTCGATGATAAATTAACTGTGAATGAAAAACTTACCGAACAAACAGGAGTAATAGGTGAAAAAATTGAAATTGGTAGTTTTAAATTTCTCGAGGCAAATTATGTTGGGTCATATATTCATGCCGGTAATAAAATTGCTTCTATTGTAGGGTTGTCCTACAAAGATGATAATGCAGAAAAAGTTTCTAAGAACATTGCAATGCAAGTAGCAGCTATGAACCCTATTGCACTTGACGAACATGGAGTTAGTAAAGATATTTTAGATAAAGAAATTGAGATTGCAAAAGACCAATTAAGAAAGCAAGGAAAACCTGAGGCTATGTTAGACAACATTGTAAAGGGCAAAATAAAACGATTTTTAAAAGACAATACATTGGTCAATCAGATTTTCATTAAAGACAATAAAATAAATGTTTCTCAATATGCATTTTCAATTAATCCAAAATTTTCTATAACTGGTTTTGAAAGAATATCTTTACAATAGTAAGTTGATAATTTAAATACCTAACAACGTAAAATAAATCAAAAGGTAAGTTCATATATTTGTAGAAATATATTTGTATGCAGTACAAAAGAATCTTGCTCAAGTTGAGTGGTGAGTCTTTAATGGGTGAAAGAACCAATGGAATTGACCCAAAAAAAATCGATTTATACGCCAGTGAAATTATGCAAATCGTAAATTTAGGTATTGAGGTAGCAATAGTAATTGGTGGTGGGAATATATTTAGAGGAGTTGCTGCGGCAGGCAACGGTATGGACCGTGTTCAAGCAGATTATATGGGTATGCTCGCTACTTGTATTAATGGAATGGCTCTTCAAAGTGCTTTAGAAGAATATAAAATTCCAACAAGATTGCAAACTGCCATAAAAATTGAGGCAATTGCAGAACCCTACATTAAAAGAAGAGCAGTAAGACATTTAGAAAAAGGTAGAGTAGTTATATTTGGTGCAGGAACAGGAAATCCTTTTTTTACTACAGACTCAGCTGCTGTATTAAGAGCAATTGAAATTGGTGCAAATGTAATTCTTAAAGGAACAAGGGTGGATGGTGTATACTCTGCAGATCCTGAAATTCATAAAGAAGCAAAAAGGTTTAAAAATATTTCTTTTACTGAAGTATTAAATAAAGGGCTCAAAGTGATGGATTCGACAGCTTTTACCTTAAGTCAAGAAAATAAACTTCCAATTATCGTCTTTGATATGAACAAGAAAGGTAATTTAAAAAAAATTATTGAAGGTGAAAGTATAGGAACACTTGTTAAAATTTAAATTATGGAAGATTTTAAAATTATTATTGACACAATTGAGGAATTAATGAAAAACTCTGTTGCTCATCTCGATAAGTCCTTTTTAAATATTCGAGCTGGAAAGGCAACGCCTATGATGCTTAATTCAGTTTCAATTGATTATTTTGGCACTAATACACCTCTTAATCAGGTTGCTAATATTAATACTCCAAACTCTCAAACTATTTCAGTACAACCATGGGATAAATCTATTATTCCTGAAATAGAAAAAGCAATTATAACCTCTAATCTTGGTTTTAATCCAATGAATAATGGAGAAAGTGTTATTATAAATGTTCCACCTTTGACTGAAGATAGGAGAAAAGATTTGGTAAAACAAGCAAAAGCAGAAGCAGAAAATTCAAAAATTAGCATAAGAACTTCAAGAAAAGAAGCAAATTCTGAGATTAAAAATTTAAGTCTTTCTAAAGATGAAATGAAAAACGCAGAACTTGATATTCAAAATCTAACAAATAATTATATTTCTTTAATTGATGAAAAACTTCAAGTGAAAGAAAAAGAAATAATGACTGTTTAATTTTTGAATAAATATGATGGATATTGCTGAAATTTTAAAAGGAAAAAAATTAAATGAAAAAGTCACTGTTTGCGGATGGGTAAGAACTTTTCGTGCAAACAGATTTATTTCTTTAAATGATGGTAGTTGCCATTCCAATATACAATGCGTTGTTGATTATGAAAACATATCAAAGGATATTTTATCTGAAATTAACACCGGATGTTCATTAAAAATTATTGGTATTTTAAAAGAAAGCCAAGGCAAGGGTCAAAGTTTCGAATTATTAGTTGACAAAATTATTTTATTGGGAAAATCAGATTCAGAAAGCTTTCCCATTCAGCCTAAAAAACATTCATTAGAGTTCCTACGAGAGAAGTCGCACCTTCGAATAAGAACTAATACTTTATCATCAATCATGAGAATAAGGTCTGCATTATCTTACGCCGTTCATTTATATTTTCATAAAAATGGTTTTTTTCAAATGCATGCCCCGATTATAACAGGAATTGATGCTGAGGGTGCTGGTGATATGTTCAAGGTTACCACATTAAATAACATAGGAGATGATATAAAAAATGATTTTTTTGGAAAAGAGACGAATTTAACTGTTTCTGGTCAGTTAGAAGCAGAAACATATGCAATGGGATTAAAAAAAGTCTATTCATTTGGTCCAACATTTCGAGCGGAAAATTCAAATACATCTAGACATTTAGCTGAATTTTGGATGATTGAGCCTGAAGTTGCCTTTAATGATATATTTGATAATATGGATTTGGCTGAAGATTTTATAAAATTTGTTATCAATTATATTATCAGTAATTGCTACGAAGATTTAAACTTCCTTGATATTCGTTTTAATAAAGAACAACTAAGCAAACCTTCTGAACAAAGAAGTTCTCTTGGTCTTATTGAAAGGTTAAAATTTATAATTAATAATGATTTTGTTAGAGTGACTTACACAGAAGCTTTACAAATTTTAATTGATTCAAAACCCAATAAAAAGAAAAAATTTAAATTTTTGATTGAAAATTGGGGCGCTGATTTACAAAGTGAACACGAAAGGTACTTGGTAGAAAAACATTTCAAAAAACCGGTAATTGTTTATGATTATCCCGCAAAAATAAAAGCCTTTTACATGAGACTCAATGATGATCACAAGACTGTTAGAGCAATGGATATTTTATTTCCATCTGTAGGTGAAATAGTAGGTGGGTCGCAAAGAGAAGAAAGGTTTGATAAGCTTGTTGAAAGAATGAAAAAATTAAAAATTAATCAAGATGAACTTTGGTGGTATCTGGATTTAAGAAAATTTGGAACTGCTGTGCACTCAGGGTTTGGGCTTGGATTTGAAAGATTAGTTTTATTCGTTACAGGGATGTCAAATATTAGAGATGTTATTCCGTATCCAAGGACACCACAAAGTGCAGAATTTTAGTATTATAGGACTTTATTAATTTTATACTAATTTTTTTAAGTCCATGTTAAAACAGCATTTACAGTTAAAACTTTCTCAAAAGCTTTCTCCACAGCAAATACAATTGATGAAGCTAATACAACTACCTGTTCAATCATTTGAACAGCAAATTCTAAAAGAAGTTGAAGAAAACCCTGCTTTAGAGACTGGTTCAAATCCTAAAAATGAAAATGTTGATGAAAACTTTAAACATGAAAGTGATAACAGCGATGAAAATGAAATTAATGTTGACAGTTACTTACAAGATGACAGTCCCGATTATTTAAGAAGAGATAATAATTTTAGTCAAAACGATAAAGATAATAGTATACCATATGCTTCTGGAATAAGCTTTCATGAGCAACTAATGTCTCAGCTAGACACTTTTAAATTATCTAGCCATGAATATAAAATAGCTTCATTCTTGGTGGGGAGTATAGACAGTAGTGGTTATATAAGAAGAGAAATTATTGATATTGTAGATGACTTAGCATTTACTCAAAATATTGAAACAAATGAAACAGATGTTAGAAGTATTTTAAATAAAGTTCAAGAACTAGATCCAGCAGGAGTTGGTGCTTTAAATTTAAAAGAATGCTTATTAATTCAATTAAAACGAAAAACTAAAACAAATTTGATTAACGATACAATAGCAATAGTTTCCAATCAATTTGAAGCTTTCACTAAAAAACATTTTTCAAAAATCAAATCTAAATTAAATTTCGATGATGATAAATTAAGATTATGTATAAAAGAAATTGAAAAATTAAATCCCAAACCAGGGGCATCATTAGGGATAAATACTAAAATAAATTCACAAATAGTCCCTGACTTTACTGTATTAGTTTTGGATGGAGAGCTTAAACTATTACTAAATAGTAGAAATATTCCTGAATTACATGTTTCAAATGAATATAAAAATATGCTGATGGGTTATAAAGAATCGAAAACTAAAGATAAAAGACATACTGAAGCAGTACAATTCATTAAGCAAAAACTGGACTCAGCAAAATGGTTTATAGATGCAATTAAACAAAGACAAAACACTCTGCGTGAAACTATGAGTAAAATATTAGACTTTCAAAAAGATTATTTTTTGACCGGTGATGAACAAAGACTCAAACCAATGATTTTAAAGGATATAGCTGAACTTATTAAAATGGATATCTCAACGGTGTCCAGAGTTGCAAATAGCAAGTATGTTGAAACACCTTACGGCACAAAACTTGTTAAATGGTTTTTTTCCGAAGCTATTGTGAATTCAAAAGGGCAAGAAATTTCGACAATCGAGGTAAAAAAGGTATTGTCTGAAATTATTAAAAGTGAAAATAAATCAAGTCCTTATACCGATGAAGAATTAATGAAAAAAATGGTGTCTAAAGGCTATCCAATTGCTAGGAGAACTGTTGCAAAATATCGTGACATGATTGGTGCCCCTGTAGCTCGACTGAGAAGAAAATTATAAGTTTATTTTTCAAATGAAAAAAATAAAATACTCCCTATACTTACTATTAATTTTTTTTTCATTAAGCATTTGTTCCCAAAACATACAGATAAAAGGAAAAGTTACTGATGTCTATGGAGAAGTTATTCCATTCGCAGCAGTTGGTATAGTAAAAAAAAATATTGGAACAACCACTACAACTGAAGGAACATTTTCATTTATAATTTCAGTAAACGAGCTTAATGAATTTCTTGAAATTTCGTCAATAGGATTTGAAACATTCAAAATTTATATTCGTGATTATATTAACAACCCTAGTAAAATTATTTTAAATGAAAAATTAACTGAACTAAATGAAGTCATACTTCTTTCCCCAATTCATTATGTAAAGACTAGTTTTAAAAAATTAAGAGATAATTCTGTAAGTTCAACACATCAGCTTAATGTAATTTACAGAAGATGGTCTGTTGAAGACGATATTTGCAGATTTTTTATTGAGCAATATCTAAATATTATTGATAGGGGACCTGCTTCAGAAGTAATTAAATTTAATGTCAATCAAAGTAGAAAATCATCAGAATATAGGTTTATAAAAAACAAACAGAGAGTTCACGCCGCTAAATATATGGAATGGAACAATCCTTTAAGAAAAGGGATTAATATAAAATCATATAATTGGAAAAAAATTGAAATTTCCACATATGATGGAGAAGATGTTATAATAATTGAGGGAACCAATAAAAAATCAGAAAAATTGAAATTTTATATTGGTTATGATACATATAGAATTTATAGAATTGAAATGTCCAAAATACCTCAAGAAATGGGTAAAGAACTTACAGCAGCATATTTATACAAAAAAAATCCTAAAGGAAAATTATATTTAAGCTATCATACAAGAGAATGGAAAGGTGCCGCTGCTATGCCTGAAAATGTTAAGCGTGCTATGAGTGCATCAGGACAAAAATTTAAAAACTTCGTTCCACTTGCTTATCGTCATGAAGTTTTTGTTATTGAATTAATTGAAAATAAAGAAAAATTTACTCAGTTCGAAGACAATTCACAAAAGGATATGACATTATACAATGTTAAATACGATGAAAAATTTTGGAACAATATCAGCTTACCTGCAGAAACAAATTTTTACAAAAAAAATATTAAAGAATTAGAATCATTATATAATGTGCCGATAAAAACACAGTTTCAATATTCAAACAAGAATTAACTATTATTGATATTCAGTGTAAAATATTTCTAATTCTAAATTTAAATTTTCATCTGGTGAGCCTGGGCCATGAATTACCAAAGATTTTGGACTAGATACTGTCCCTGATGGTATGCTGAATGAGCTATTGCCATTAGCTTTAGACATTGGAACAATCTGTTGTGATACTGAAAAATCAGGAACTACAGCTAAATTTATTGGTACGTTAATGGAATCATTATTAAAAATATTTTTAAAATGTTCGGTTATTCGAATTTTATAATACCTTTTATTCTCATCCTCAATCAAAAAACCACCATAAATTGTTTTGTTTAAAGATAAAACAGAAGTTAAATCTTGGTAAAAATCTATTAATGGAAGGTTGCTTACAGAATTGTAAAGATATAGCCTCTCTGGTAAAATAAGGTTGTTTTGATTAACGTAGTCATCATTTACGTAAAATGTCAAATTCACTTCATTAATTAACCATTGGTTTCTTTTTAAATTTTCTAAAACTTCCTGGTCATCTAAAAAAAATATTCTTGCAATACTTCCTAATCCACCTGACAACGCGATATTCGAAGTGTTTTCATTAATAATTTCTGTGAAATCAGATGAGGGTGGAACTGTCTTATTAAAATTATTAAATTTTACAGCACCCACTGTATTTAATAAAAACTCATCACTTAGAGTTTCTACTTCATCTTCCGTGTTTTTATAGAGATAATCATAAACTACTCTTATAACCATTTGATTTGTATTTAATAACATAAGTAAGGAGTTGCTGAAATTACTAGTCTCAATTGATATAGATCTAAAAAAATTAAACCATTCTGTAGAGGAAGACAACTCGAAATCTCCTTCTTTATTAATTAAAATATTTTGAAAAACATCTAAGTTAAGTGGAACTCTGAGCCTTGGGCTTAAGTTGTTCTGATTTTCACGAGCAACCTCCATCAAATCTAATGTAACATTGGTATTTGCTAATAAAAGTTCTTTTTTCTCATCAAAGGAAAAATCTGAATAATATCTCTGAGTTTCCTCAAAATTCAGTTCAGGGTCAAGTTGTCTTAAATAATGATTTAGCTTATTTACCTCAACATTAAAATTAGCATCTCTTGAACCAAAAATAGAATCAACCGCATAAAATGTTGGTGGACCATCAGTATTGTCATTAGTATCATCTTCACCGTCATCTATGCCATCGCCATCGGTATCTTTTTTTGTTGGATCTGTACCATTTGCAATCTCTAAAAAATCACTTATTCCATCTCCGTCTGAGTCACTATTAGGATCATTATCATCAACATCAAATTCATCAATTAAGCCGTCGCCATCAGAGTCGTTTTGATTTGTAAAAAAGGGAATTTCTAACCAAACTTCCTTAACTGTTTCATTTTCATTAAAAGTGGAGTCAATTTCTTGTTGAGAAGTATAGTTTCCAAAAGTAGGATTGTAGGATTGTATATTTAGTTGAGATACTATTGTAGCTTCAGTTTTACCAAAAAGACTATTATTGTTTTCGCCAAGCATTAGTACTGGTGCATTGTTTGTCTGGACAAAATCAACAATATCATGAGAAATTTTCACTGGATAATTGACCTTTTTGCTTTGATAAAAGGATTGATCAAATATTTCAGAACCAACATCATTAAATTTCTTATTGCACGAAAATAATAAGCACAATGTGAATGTAAATAAAAAGTTTTTTTTCATAAAATATTAAAACATCGATTCATACAAATCAATCTGAGCGTCAATAGGATTTTCAGTCAAAGGTAAATCTAATGATGGTTTATTGATTGAATTAAGAAATGCTTTTACATTCTCTGAAATCATTTCCGAAGACTTTATTATTGCATCAGAATGTTTAGCTGCATTACAAAATAAAGTGTCTAGTGAAGGGGGATTTAAATCAGTAATAAAAGTATCATCAATACCATCAAATTTTATCTTAGAAATGAAATCTCCGACCATATTTTTTTTGAAAGGAGGTTCATAAAAAGAAGTTATAATTTTTGTTTGTGATAAAAGTGGGTCATTTTTATAGTACTGTTTGCAATAAAGTGGAATTAATGATGCTATCCATCCATGAACATGAATTAAGTCAGGAATCCAATTTAATTTTTTTATAGTTTCAATTACTCCTTTTGCAAAAAATATTGCTCTTTCTTGATTATCATCATATAATTTGTTGTTTTTATCCGAAAAAAGGCCTCTACCTTTAAAATAATCTTCATTATCAATAAAATATACCTGCATTCTTTCTTTGGGAATTGATGCTACTTTAATAATTAATGGCATATCTAAATCATCAATAACAAGGTTCATTCCAGAAAGCCTAATAACTTCATGTAACTGATGTCTTCTTTCATTTATTATTCCATATTTAGGAATAAAAATTCTAGTTTGTCCACCTCTCTCGTTAACTACTTTAGGAATGTGAAAAGTAGAATTAGACACATTATTTTGTGGTAAATATGGAACGACTCCAGATGATATAAACAATATCCTTTTTCCAATCATGTTTAAAAGTCGTATTATTAGTTAAATAGAAACGCAAAATTAGTAAAAATTAAACGACTTTTGTGTTCTAATTTTAAATCTAAAATGCCGGTCTTTAAAACTATTTTAGAAACAAAAAAACAAAGAATAAAATATAATGGTAGTAAGTGTGGTTTAATACCTACAATGGGATCATTACATAAAGGTCACCTTTCGTTGATTAAAAAATCACTAAAAAGAGATGATGATATTTGGGTCAGTATTTTTATAAATCCCACACAGTTCAATTGTGAAAAGGATTTAAAAAAATACCCAAAGAATTTAGATGAGGATTTAGAAAAAATCAAATCAATTTCAAAAAAAATTAATGTCTTTTTGCCGGCTGAAAGTGAAATCTATCCAAAAAAAATAGAGTCCTCAAAATTTAATATGAATAATCTCAATAATATTTTTGAAGGAGTTGATAGGCCTGGCCATTTTGAGGGTGTGCTAACAGTAGTTTCAAAACTTTTTAAAATTATTAATCCTGATAATGCATATTTTGGGGAAAAGGACTTTCAACAACTTTGTATTATTAAAAATTGGCAAAAACACAACAACATCCCAGTCAATATTATTGCTAGTCCCACAATAAGAGAAAAAAATGGTTTGGCAATGAGTTCTAGAAATTGTTTATTAAGTAAATCAATTAGAAATGAGGCGGGTTTTATTTTTAAATCTCTATCTGAATGCAAAAAAATTTGTAGAAATGGAAATGAAATCAAAGAAAAACTTTTAGAAGATTTTAATAAACATTTGGCATTCAAATTAAATTATGTTGCATGTATTGATACAAATAGTTTTTTAGAAATAAATGAATTTAGAAAATTTAAAGAATCTAGGTTGTTAATTTCAGCATCAGTTGAAGGAGTAAGATTGATTGATAATATAGCTTTAAATAATTAAATTTGATTGATGTTAATTGAAGTCCTAAAATCAAAAATTCACCGAGTTAAAGTTACCGAAGCCGACTTGGATTACATAGGCAGTATAGCTATTGACAAAGCTTTGATGAATGCTGCAAACATAATTATAGGTGAAAAAGTTCAAATACTCAATATTACGAATGGTGAAAGACTTGAAACATATGTCATTGAAGGCAAAGAAAATTCTGGAGAAATTACTGTTAATGGGCCAGCTGCACATAAAGTGAATGTTGATGACTTAATAATAATTGTAAGCTACACACGACTAGATTTTGAAAAGGCAAAATTATTTAAACCAAAAATTATTTTTCCGAATCCAAAAACCAATAAGTTAACTTAATTTGAATGAATAAAGTTAAAAAAGCATTTTTCTGCTCAAACTGTGGAGCCGAGCATTCAAAATGGCAAGGACAATGCAATTCTTGTAAGAGTTGGAATACTCTGGTCGAAGAAATAATAAAAAACCCAAATAAAAAAGAATGGAAAAGCAAAAATATTAATGGATATAGTTCAAAGCCCATTCATATAAAAAATATTACTTCAAAAACAATTGATAAAATTTCTTCAGGCGATAAAGAACTTGATAGGGTATTAGGAGGAGGTGTAGTTCCAGGCTCACTTGTTTTGTTAGGAGGAGAACCTGGTATCGGAAAATCTACACTTTTAATGCAAGTTGCAAATAGTGTAAATGGCAAGGTAGTTTATGTTTCTGGAGAAGAAAGTGAACAACAAATAAAATTAAGAAGTGAAAGAGTTAACAAATATGAATCTGATTGCTACCTTCTCTCAGAAACCAATACTCAAACTTTACTAACTCACTTAGATAATCTTAATCCCTCGCTTGTTATTATTGATTCAATTCAAACTTTATACTCTAGTTTAATTGACAGTTCTTCTGGAAGCGTTGGACAAATTAGGACATGTACTGCAGAACTAATTCATTATGCCAAACAAACTCACACACCAATATTTATCGTTGGGCATATAACAAAAGATGGTTCAATAGCAGGTCCTAAAGTTTTGGAACATATGGTCGATACAGTTTTAAATTTTGAGGGTGACAGGAATCATTTACATAGAATTCTTAGAGTACATAAAAACAGATTTGGAACTACGTCAGAACTTGGTATATATGAAATGAATCAATCTGGACTAAAAGCAGTAAAAAATCCGAGTTCATTTTTAATTTCAAAATACGTTAGTGATTTAAGTGGCCACTCCATTTGTGCTACTATTGAGGGGATTAGACCTATGCTAATAGAAGTGCAAGCCTTAGTTAGTTCTGCTGTTTATGGGACTCCTCAGCGTAGCAGCACAGGTTTTGAAAACAAAAGACTTAATATGTTATTAGCAATACTTGAAAAGCGTGCTGGATTTCAACTTGGCGCAAAAGATGTATTCTTAAATCTTGCAGGGGGTATTCGTTTGGATGATCCAGGAATTGATCTTGCAGTTATAGTAGCAATCCTATCAAGTAGTCTAGATATCTCTGTACCTAGAGGTTATATTTTTGCGGCAGAGATAGGACTTTCTGGTGAATTAAGAAATGTACCTAAAATAGAACAACGTATTCAAGAAGCTTCTAAACAAGGATTTGAAAAAATGGTTGTAGCGAAAACAGTAAAGCCAGTTACTAACAAAATCCAATTAGTTCAATTATCATCAGTAAAAGAGTTAGTTCAGCATTTGTTCTAAGGCGCTGGATTTGGAATTCTATTATGCACTGAATTAATTTCTGTAATTATTTCATCTGACAATTTAATATTTATACTATTAATGTTCTCCTCTAACTGTAACATTGTAGTGGCACCTATTATATTTGAGGTAACAAAAGGCCTATCATTCACAAAAGCTAAAGATAATTGGGCTAAACTAATTCCATACTTTTCCGCAATCGATGCATACTCCTCAGTGGCGGAAAATGACTGTTGACTGCTATACCTAGACATTCTTGGAAATAATTTAAGTCTGCTTTTTTCTGGGAATATTCCATTTCTATATTTCCCAGAAAGAATTCCAAATGCCATTGGAGAATATGCTAATAATCCTAAGTCTTCGCGATCTGAAACTTCTGCATTTCCTATTTCAAAGGTTCGATTCAGTAGTGAATACGGGTTCTGAATAGTTTTCATTCTAGGTAAATTTTGGTATTTTGATATTGATAAATATTTCATTGCCCCCCAAGGCGTCTCATTTGATAAGCCCAAGTGTCTAATTTTTCCCTCGTTGATAAATTTTAATAGTGTTTCTAAAATTTGCTGAAAATTATCCTTCTCCTTTTCTTCAACATAGGGATAATCGCGAGTGCCAAAAAAATTTGTTTGTCGAGTTGGCCAATGTAATTGATATAAATCGATATAATGTGTTTTTAGTCTTTTTAGACTTTGGTTTAATGCATTTTCAATACTTTGTGGGTTAAAACCTGATGATCGTATATGAGCCGTATAAGAACCTGGACCAGCAATTTTTGTTGCTAATACAACTTTTTCACGTTTTTTTGTTTTTGAAAACCAATCTCCAATAAAACGCTCCGTATCACCATAGGTGTCAGCATTAGCTGGTACTGGGTAGAGCTCTGCAGTATCAAAAAAATTTACTCCAGAATCAAGAGCAAAATCCATTTGATTAAATGCATCATCTCGAGTGTTTTGATTTCCCCAAGTCATAGTCCCTAAACAGATTTTACTTACTTTAATATCTGTATGTGGAATAAAATTATATTTCATAGAAATCTAAAAATCTACTTTAATTCCTACTGGACAGTGATCGGAATGGTGGGCATTTGGTAAAATAAATGCATCGCTTAACATACTTTCGATATTCTCAGAAACTAGTACATAATCAATTCTCCATCCCTTATTATTTGCTCTTGAATCGGCTCTATAACTCCACCAACTGTAATTATTAGATTTAGAGTTGAATTTACGAAAAGAGTCTACAAAACCAGTACTTAAAAATTTTGTAAGCCATTGCCTTTCATGAGGCAAAAATCCTGAAACGTTCGCATTTCTTATTGGATCATGAATGTCTATAGCTTTGTGACAAATATTAAAATCTCCACAAATAATAAGATTCTTGTTGATTTTTTTTAAATCATTTATATATTCCAAAAAATCATCCATATATTTAAATTTATATGATAATCTATCTTGGTTTGTACCAGATGGAAGATATAAGCTCATAACTGAAACATTATTGTAATCTACTCTGATGTTTCTACCCTCAAAATCCATATAATTTATTCCAGTTCCGTAAAAAATATTAACTGGTTTTTTTTTACATAATATTCCAACTCCACTATATCCCTTTTTTTGGGCAGAAAACCAATAGTTATATTCATACCCTAAATCTTTAAATAATTGTATATCAAATTGATCTTCATTTGCCTTAATTTCCTGAAAACACAATATATCAGGGTCGGCAGAGGAAATCCAGTCCAAAAGCCCTTTTTTTAAAGCTGCTCGTATTCCATTGACATTATATGAAATAATTTTCATTGTTATAAAAGTAGTAACAAATTATTTTTAAAAACTATATTTGATTATTATGAAGAAAATTTTTTTTATTATTTTATTTTTTTTGTCGGTCTACACCCAATCACAAGTAAGCTCTGAGGAAAAAATTATTAAAGTTGAGGTTGTTAATGACACATCTCTTGAGAAACTAAATTTTATTGGAAAAAATGAAATTAGATTGAATGCAATTAATTTAATTGTAGTACCAGGATTGAATGTATTCTATGAAAGAGTAATTGACCAATATAATGGATATGGTTTATCAATGTTTGTGAATTTTAGCAACCCAGATAATCTTCTGCAAAGAAGGTTTGCTTTAAACCCTTACTATAGATTTTATTTTTTAAACAAAAAAGACTTTGGTGCCAGGGGATTTTTTGTTGAAGGTTTTAGCTCATTTGCCTCTATTCAACAAGAAGACATAAATAACTCAATGGAAAATTCATTTGAAATTTCAATTGGAATTTCAATTGGAAGTAAATTAGTCAACAAAAGAGGATTTACTTTTGAGTGGTACACTGGAGTTGGAAGATACCTTACAAACTCTGAACTTGCAGTTCATGTTCCTTTTGGATTATCAATTGGAAAAAGATTTTAAACTTTTTTAATCCAGTTTTTAAAAGAAACTTCAGATTGAATTTTTTTTGAAACATCCTTTAAACTAATTCTTTCTTGATTCATGGTATCTCTGTATCTTACAGTGATTGTTTGATCCACTAGAGTTTGATGATCTACTGTAATGCAAAATGGTGTGCCAAGAGCATCTTGTCTTCTATATCTTCTACCAATAGCATCTTTATGGTCATATGAAGAATTAAAATCAAGCTTGAGCTTATTAAAAATATTAATAGCAATTTCAGGTAAACCGTCTTTATTTACTAGCGGTAAGACTGCAACTTTAATTGGTGCCAATATGGCTGGAATTGATAATACTGTTCTTTGAGAACCGTCATTCAATGTTTCTTCTTTTAATGAATTAGATAAAATAGCTAAAAACATTCTATCAAGTCCAATGGATGTTTCTAAAACAAAAGGTGTGTAACTCTCATTTTTTTCAGTATCAAAGTACTTCAGTTTTTTACCCGAAAATTTCTCATGATTTGATAAATCAAAATCTGTTCTAGAATGTATTCCTTCCAACTCTTTAAAACCAAATGGAAACTTAAACTCAATATCACACGCGGCATCTGCATAATGTGCTAATTTCTCATGGTCATGAAATCGGTAATTATCATCCCCAAGACCCAATGAAAGATGCCAATTCAATCTCTTTTCTTTCCATTGCTTATACCATATTTTTTGTGTTCCTGGAGGAATGAAAAACTGCATTTCCATTTGCTCAAATTCCCTCATTCTAAAAATAAACTGTCTTGCAATAATTTCATTTCTAAAAGCCTTTCCAATTTGTGCAATTCCAAATGGAATTTTCATTCTACTGGTTTTTTGTACGTTTAAATAATTTACAAATATGCCTTGTGCTGTTTCGGGTCTTAAATAAAGTTCGGTAGTTGATTCTGCAGAAGCACCTATTTTTGTACCAAACATTAGATTAAACTGTTTTACATCACTCCAATTTTTTGTTCCTGAAATAGGACACCTAATTTCTAATTCTTCAATTAATTTTCTTACATCATCAAAATCTTCATTTTCCAACGATTTAGAAAGTCTACTTATAATTAATTCACTCTTTTTTTTGTATTCTATAACCCTATGACTTGTACTTAGGAATTGTTTTTTATCAAAAGATTCACCAAAACGTTTGGATGCTTTATTTAATTCTTTCTCAATTTTGTGTTCTAATTTTGCAACATAATCCTCTACAAGAACATCCGCTCTATATCTTTTATTGGAATCTTTGTTATCAATTAACGGATCATTGAAAGCATCCACATGACCTGATGCCTTCCACGTAGTTGGGTGCATAAGAATTGCTGAATCAAGTCCAACAATATTTTCATTTAACTGGACCATAGATTTCCACCAATATTCTTTAATATTATTTTTTAATAAAACTCCTTGTTGACCATAATCATAAACAGCGCTTAATCCTTCATAAATTTCACTGGATGGAAATATGTATCCATACTCCTTGGCATGAGATATAATTTTTTTGAATTGACTATGATTAGACATAAGGCAAAAATAGTCGTTATTTTGTAGTATGCTAAAACGAATTTTAATTATTGCTTTCCTGAGCCTAATTTTAATGCAGTGTGCTAGAAGAGGAAGTCCGTCAGGAGGTCCCATTGATGAAACTCCACCAAAAGTTATTAGACTTGAACCTAACCAAAAGACATTAAATTTTAATAGTGATAGAATCAGGATATATTTTGATGAATATATAAAGTTAAATGAGTTACGCGATCAACTTGTTGTTTCCCCCCCTCTTGAACAGAGCAAATACTTAATTTCACCGCAAGGATTACCAGCAAAATATTTACAAATAGAATTTACTGATTCTTTGCCTTCAAATACTACTTACACCTTTAATTTTGGCCAAAGCATTGTTGATAACAACGAGGGGAATGTATTACCATTTTATAAATATATTTTCTCTACTGGTAATTCACTTGATTCTCTAAGTATTTCAGGGCAAATTAATGATGCAATAAAGAGAAATGCAGATTCCTTTGTTTCTGTAATGCTATATCCATATGATAGCGTATTTACAGACTCAATTATTTTCAAAGATAAACCCATTTACTACACCAATACACTTGATAGCTTAAAAGAATTTACAATTGAAAACTTAAAATCTGGGAAATACCTGCTTGTAGCTCAAAAAGATCAAGCCAAAAATTATATTTTTAATCCGTCAGTGGACAAAATTGATGTTTTTAATAATATAATTTCTATTCCAACAGACAAAAAATTCGATTTAACATTGTTTAAAGAAACACTTGATTTTGAAATTAAAAAAGTTTTTCAAGCTGGAGAAAATAGAGTTGGTTTTGGTTATGTCGGAAATGCCTCCGAAATAAAAATCGAAAACGAAATGAAAATAAACAATAATTTTTCATCAATAGTCTCATTTGACAAAGAAACTGATACAATTTATTATTGGTATAAAAATCTTGAGTTAGACTCACTAAATTTTAAAATTAAAAATGATACAATTACAAATACTTACGTTCATAAAATTAAATCAGCTGATAAGGATTCGCTAATTGTTTCTTTTAATCCAAGAAATACGCTTCATTTGTCAGATACTGTTAGTGTGTTTACCTCAACTCCGATTAAGAAATTGAATAAAAAAAATATGAAATTAGTTTATAAAGATTCAATAAATCAAGAATTTGAAATTTTACAAGTTAATCCTCACAAAATGGTTTTCAATTTCAAGAAAACCCCAAATCAGAAGTATGATTTCCAAATACTTCCGGGTTCAATATTTGATTTTTTTGATAAGACAAACGACACCATTACAAAAACTTTGAGGACAAAAAAAAGAACAGACTACGGTAATATTTCAATCAGACTTATAAATGTTCCATCATTCCCAATATTTGTTGACTTAATGAATGAAAAAGAAGAAATAAAAAGAAGTAAATACTTGTCAATTAGAGCTGGAAGTGTAAGGTTTAATAATGTCATTCCTGGAAAGTATTATTTGAGAGCAAGAGTAGACTCAAATAAAAATGGCATTTGGGACACTGGAAGCTATTTGAGAAAAACTAAACCTGAGCCAGTTATTCACTTTCCAAATCTTTTGGATATAAGAGCAAATTGGGAACTTCAAGAAAAATTTATTTTTAAATAGATTAGCCTTTGAGATTAGCCAAAAGGTATTCTCTATTCATCCTTGCAATATTTTCAAGTGAGATTCCTTTTGGGCATTCAACTTCACATGCTCCTGTATTTGTACAATTACCAAAACCTTCTTCGTCCATCTGTTTAACCATGTTCAGAACTCGATTAGTAGCCTCTACTTTTCCTTGAGGCAATAATGAATATTGCGATACCTTGGCAGAAACAAAAAGCATGGCAGAAGCATTTTTACATGTAGCAACACATGCACCACACCCTATACAAGTAGCAGCATCAAATGCATTATCTGCATCTTCTTTTTCGATTGGGGTGGCATTCGCGTCTTGAGTATTACCAGATGTATTTACAGAAATGAAACCACCCGCATGCTGTATTCTATCAAATGAAGATCTATCAACTACTAAATCCTTTATTACTGGAAAAGGCTTAGCTCTAAATGGCTCTACATAAATTGTGTCACCATCTTTAAATTTTCTCATGTGAAGCTGGCATGTTGTTACCAGCCTATCTGGACCATGGGCCTCACCATTAATAAACATTGAACAAGACCCACAAATACCTTCTCTACAGTCGTGATCGAATGCAATGGGATCTATTCCTTTTAACATTAAATTTTCATTAAGTACATCCATCATCTCTAAAAACGACATATCAGGAGAAACATCATTTAAGTAATAGGTCTCAAATTTACCTTTGGACTTTCCGTTTTTTTGTCTCCAAATTTTTAATTTAAGCTGCATTTTATTTATAAGATCTTGTTTTTAGTTCGACATTTTCATAATTCAATTTCTCTTTATGTAACTTGGCTTTGGCTGGATTGCCTTTAAATTCCCATGCAGAAACAAAACTAAAATTTTTATCATCTCTCAATGCCTCACCCTCAGGGGTTTGTGATTCTTCCCGAAAATGTCCTCCACAAGATTCTTCTCTTTCAAGAGCATCTTTTGCAAATAACTCTCCAAGCTCAAGAAAATCAGCTACCCTTAAAGCTTTGGCTAAAGGCTCATTAAATGATTCGGCATTTCCAGGAACAAAAACCTCTTGATAAAACTCCTTTCTTAAAAGCTGGACTTGCTTAATAGCCTCTTTGAGCTCTTTTTCGTTTCGCGACATCCCACACTTATTCCATATTATTTTTCCAAGTTTTTTATGAAAATAATCTACAGTTTTTGTTCCAGAATTCATTATTAAGTTATCTATTTGCTCTTTTACAGAATTTTCAGCTTTTTCAAATTCTGGGCTTTCTGTAGAAATTTTTCCTGTTCTAATATCGTCAGCAAGATAATCTCCAATAGTATATGGAAGAACAAAATAACCATCGGCAAGTCCTTGCATTAGTGCTGATGCACCTAGCCTGTTTGCCCCATGATCTGAAAAATTAGCCTCTCCAATTGCAAAACAACCAGGAATTGTGGTCATTAAATTATAATCAACCCAAACTCCTCCCATAGTATAATGAACTGCAGGGTAAATCATCATTGGTGTTTCATACGGGTTTTGGTCGACTATTTTTTCATACATCTGAAAAAGATTACCATATTTTGCTTTAATAACTTGTTTTCCAAGTTTTGAAACTAATTCCTTGTCATTTTCATTGAGACCCTTTACATGTGCTTTTTCCTTGCCATATCTAATTATAGCTGATGTAAAATCTAAAAATACAGCCTCACCGGTTTTATTAACTCCATATCCTTCATCGCATCGCTCCTTTGCGGCTCTGGAAGCAACATCTCTAGGAACAAGATTCCCAAATGCAGGATATCTTCTTTCTAAATAATAATCTCTATCCTTTTCTTCAATATCGATAGGTCTTAAGTGGCCTTTTCTTATTGCCTCAGCATCTTCTTTACTTTTTGGTACCCAAATCCTTCCATCATTTCTTAATGACTCAGACATTAGAGTAAGCTTTGATTGATGGTCGCCAGAAACAGGAATGCAAGTAGGATGAATTTGAGTAAAACATGGATTTGCAAAAAAGGCGCCTTTTTTGTGGATTTTCCAAGATGCGGAGACATTGCTTCCCATTGCATTTGTTGACAGATAAAATAAATTTCCATATCCACCAGATGCAATAACAACAGCGTGGGCGGCATGTCTCTCAATTTTACCATTGATTAAGTTTCTAGTAATTATTCCTCTGGCCTTACCGTCAACAATTACCAAATCCATCATTTCGTGCCTGTTGTACATTTTAATTTTACCTCTTCCTATTTGTCTATTCATTGCCGAATATGCTCCAAGAAGTAATTGTTGTCCAGTTTGTCCCTTGGCATAAAATGTTCTAGACACCAAAACACCTCCAAAAGATCTATTGTCTAGAAGGCCCCCATAATCCCTAGCAAATGGTACTCCTTGAGCTACACATTGGTCAATAATATTTGCTGATACTTCTGCAAGTCTATAAACATTAGCCTCCCTGGACCTATAATCACCTCCTTTAACCGTATCATAAAAAAGTCTATAAACAGAATCCCCATCACCTTGATAATTCTTAGCAGCATTGATTCCACCTTGGGCTGCAATTGAGTGAGCTCTTCTTGGAGAATCCTGAAAACAGAAAGCCTTTACATTATACCCTAGTTCTGCTAATGTTGCTGCTGCTGACCCTCCTGCAAGTCCAGTACCAACAACAATGATATCAATTTCTCTTTTGTTTGAGGGGCTAACGAGTCTTATGTTGTTTTTATGAGTTACCCATTTCTGATCAATAGGTCCCGGTGGTACCCTAGAATCTAAAAGGAAACCACGACCATTTTGTTTAGTCTTAGTTGAATCGGGAGAAGTAGTTTTATTTTTAGGATCAGATTTAACATTTCCTAAGAAGAGTGAAGTTAGTTTAGTATGAAGCTCTATAGACTTATCTTTCAAGATTCTGTTTTTCTCCAAAAAATTTTCATCCGTGGATTTAATCGGATTTCTGGCAACAGACTTGTGCCAATCACTATCCCAATCCTTAAGTTTACATTTAATTCCAGTACTTTTCTTGACAACACGAAATTTACCATTGTTTAATTTTTGATATGAACGAAGACATACCATTAATTCATCGTCGTTATTGTATGAATTCTTAGGTTTTCTGTAGTTTAATGAATAAGTAATTTTTTTCACAACCCTAAATTATTATTTGTGACACATCAGCAGTTTAAAAAACATATAATTATAACACATTTTTAATGATTTAAATAATGATAAATCGCTATAAAAGCAAATCCAAAAGGAATACCAAAAGCATATAGCTTACCAAATGATTTCACAAGAACTGTATACTTATTGTTGAAGCCCATGGTTTGAAAAGAAGAAGCAAAACCGTGCGATAAATGTAAGGCCAAAAAGAAAAATGAAATAACATAAAGCACAACTCTTGTGATATCCTCAAATTTATGAACCAATTCCTCAAAATAACGGTCAGGATTTTCAGGTAAAAATTTTACATATTTATAATCCATTTCGGGAATCCAAAAATCATAAAAATGCAATACTAAAAATGCCAGCACTGTACTACCGGAAATTATCATATTTCTTGATACCCAAGAAGCGTTGCTATTCCCCTTATAAATTTTGTATCGTCTTCCCCTAGCTCTCTTGTTAATAATGTCAAGTACAAAACCCATTACAAAATGGAATATTACCCCAAAGATTAAAATTGGCTGAAGAACAAATTGTACCAGAGGATTTGTTCCCATAAAATGTGATAGTTGGTTGAATAAATTCCCACTAAACACCGATGTTATATTAATAGCGAAATGTTGCAACAAGAAAATAATCAGAAACAATCCAGAAATTGCCATTGATGCTTTCTTAAAAATCGTTGAATACAACAAGGTATTATTATTTAATGTGTTACAAAACTAAGTTATAAAATAATCTTTAGCAAAGGATTTATGCTATTTATATAGATTCTAATGTGTTACAAAACTTTTGTTTAACATTTTTAAAAAAATTTTGTTAAAAGATTAAACAAAATTAATATTACACAGTTTTAAAGGAAAATTACTCGTTAAGTAAATTTTATTTTTTTATTTTACCATGTGAAATATAAAAACCTGCCTTCTGATAATTATAAAGAAAATAGAAAAAAGTTTTTAAGCGAACTTAATTCTTATAGTATTGCAGTATTTAATTCAAATGACATCTACCCAATTAGTTCCGATGCAACTCTCCCATTTGAACAACATAGAGATATATTTTATCTAACAGGAATTGATCAGGAGGATACAGTTTTACTTTTGCATAAAGGAGAAACTGAAAAAGAATGTAATGAAATTGTATTTGTTAAAGAGACTAATAAACATATTGCGATATGGGAAGGAGAGAAACTAACCAAGGAAAATACAACCAAAATTTCTGGAATTTCTAATGTAGAATGGACTGATTCATTTGAGAAAATTTTTGATAAACTAGAAAAAAAATCAAAACACAT
>PKDV01000048.1 GCA_002862715.1 Flavobacteriaceae bacterium
AAAAACTTATTTTAATTTTATTCTTGAAATGTCATTAAAACCAGTTACGTAAAGATAATTTTCATTTTTATCAAAGCTGCAATTAGTAACTCCTTTACCAAAATTTATAGTAGCTAATAGTTTTCCATTAGGAGAAATTATAAGTATTCCGTTCGGTCCACTTGTAAAAATATTACCACTAGAGTGAACTTTTAGTCCATCAAAACCTCCTTTGTATTTTTTACTGAGTTTTTCTCCATTAAAAAAAACTTCGCCTTCAAAATTTTCAACATCAAATCGCATAATTTTTGGATCATCACGACCAGAATTATTTACATACAAGAATTTTTCGTCAAGAGAAAGAGCTATTCCATTTGGTAATGTCATTTTATCTGTTATCAAAAAAATTTCTTTTTTGCTATTTATTTTATATACGCCATTAAACCCAATCTCTCTGTATTTATTATCAAAACTTTTCCTGTTGTAGTAAAAACCATAGGGTGGATCGGTAAAAAAAATATCACCCTCACTATTGATAACTAAATCGTTTGGGCTATTAAATCTTTTACCCTTGTAATTATCAATTATTGTTTTAAACTTAGGTTTGTTTGTTTTATTATTTGATAATAAGGCTAATCTTCTATCCCCGTGTTGACAAAGAATTAAATTTCCCTTACTATCAAATGCCAGCCCATTAGCCCCGATTCCTCCTTTTTTAAAAGATGGGGCATACCCAGTTGAACCACTAGGACTAATGTATTCGACTGTTCCAGAATTTTCATCCCATGTAAAAATTTTGTTTTGTCTAACGTCGGAAAATATTAGCTGATTTTTTTTTGGATACCAAAGTGGCCCTTCTGCAACTAAAAAAGAACTGTCTAAAAGTTCAATTTTTGAATTTAAATCAATGATGTTAAGTATAGATTCATCATAAACAGAAATGTCTGTATTCTTTGAGTTTTGGCTGTACAAAAGTAACTGGGTAAATAGAAGAAAAAAAAACTTTTTCATTCAAATGCAAACTTTAAATAAACGTAAAATTAGAGTTATAAACTCAGTTGCGGAGAAAGAGGGATTCGAACCCCCGGAGGTTTGACCCTCAACGGTTTTCAAGACCGCCGCATTCGACCACTCTGCCATTTCTCCAGTGCATGCAAATATAATCTCTTTTTACTTTAAATTTTAATTGGATTTTTTGTGACAAGATTAATTAAATTTATGGTGTGTTAGATTTTCCATTTGATTTTGGTTTACTTATAGTTGTAGGTTTTATTGTTGGAATAATTAATACCCTTGCAGGTGGGGGTTCCCTAATAACCCTGCCTTTACTTATCTTTTTGGGTTTACCAACACAGGTTGCAAATGGAACAAATAGGATTGCAATATTATTCTATACAAGTTCTGCCACTCTCGGATTTAGAACAAAAAAAGTAAATACTTTTCCCTTTAGTATTTATATGGGTGTTTCAGCAATGTTTGGAGCTGTACTTGGAGCTAAAATTGCAATTGATATCGATGATTTTTTGTTTAACAGAATTTTAGCAATTATTATGATAGTTGTTGTTCTTTTTATTGTTTTTAAACGAAAATATAATTATTTGAAAACTTTCGAAAAAACAACAGGGAAATCTTTAATAATTTCTGCAATAGCTTTTTTCTTTATTGGAATATATGGCGGTTTTATTAATGCAGGTATTGGATACATTATGATGTTTTTTATGAGCTATTTTAATAAGATGAGTCTTATTAGAGTGAATGCTGCTAAGGTTACAATTGCGTTAATTTATACAATAGCTGCTTTTTTAACTTTCTTAATAAGTGGAATGGTAGACTGGGAATATGGAATTGCTCTTTCTATTGGGAGTGCATTTGGAGCTTTTTTTACATCAAGATACAGTGTTAAAAAAGGGGAAGGAATAATAAAAGTGGTAATGCTAGTGATGGTGTTTGTGATGGCTGCTAAACTCTGGTTTTTTTAAAATTTTTCATAATCAACAATCTCTAAACCATATCCAGACATACCAACTCTTTTAATTTTTTCACTGTTTGATAGTAATTTAATCTTATTTATTCCAAGAGCATAAATCATTTGTGCCCCAATACCAAAATCTTTTCTATCAAATTTTTGGGTATTAGATTTTTGAATTTTTAGACCTTTAATTAAACTCATTAATTTATCTGGAGGTTGATGTTGATTTATTAAAATAATAGCGCCCTTTCCTTCTTTTTTAATTTTTTTGAAAACAGAATCAAGTGAATTAATTTTTTCTTCTTTGAGGATTCCAAATAGTTCATTTTCAATTTCATGAGCATGAACCCTTGTCAATACGGTTTCATTTTTTTTCCATTCTCCTAAAGTCAATGCAATATGAACTTGGTTGTTTGTTTTTTGGTGATATGCTCTAAGCCTAAATTTCCCATAGTTGGTTTTGATTTCAAAATCTTCCCTAAGTTCAATTAAGCTATCGTGTTTCATTCTATATCTAACTAAATCTTCAATAGAAACTAATTTTAAGTCAAACTTAGCAGCCACTTTTCTTAGCTCAGAGAGCCTAGCCATAGAACCATCTGAATTCATTATTTCAACGATAACACCTGCAGCACTAAATCCTGCCAGTCGAGCAAAATCTATTGCTGCTTCAGTATGTCCGGTCCTTCTTAAAACACCCCCTTCTTTAGCCGCTAGCGGAAAAATATGTCCTGGTTTTTGAAAATCTTCAGCTTTTGAATTAGAATCGATAAGCGCACGAATTGTTTTTGATCTATCGTCGACCGAAATCCCTGAAGTTACTCCATTACCTTTCAAATCTACTGAAACAGTAAAAGCTGTTCTTTTTGGATCTGTATTTTGATTAGTCATAGGATAAAGATTTAGTTTTTCACATCTTTTTTCAGTAATTGGTGTGCAAATTAAACCTCTTCCATGTTTGGCCATAAAATTTATCATATCAGGAGTGACCATTTCTGCTGCTGCTACAAAATCACCTTCATTTTCTCTGTTCTCATCATCAACAACGATAATTATTTTACCGTTTTTTATATCCTCAACTGCTGATTCAATTGTGTCCATGGTTTATTTTTTAATGAAAACTCTTAATCTTAAATTACTAATATTTATTAACGGCTTATCATTATTAGCTCTTACAAATATAAGCATAGCTAAAATCGTAATTATAATCGTCATTGTCCATGCTCCAATCAACGGATTAAGACTTCCATCTTCCGCACTATTTTTTAAAAAAGTTCCTGTAAAGTGATATGTTAAAAAAATAATGAGTGCTGTTACAGTTGGTAATCCTAGGCCTCCTTTTTTTATTAACGCACCAATCGGAGCGCCAATTATAAAAAAAATAAATGCTGAAAATGCGGTAACAAATTTATCATCTCGCCATATTCTATGTAGATTAATAACTTTTTCTCTAATAAAAAAAACATTTTTTTGATTTGAAAAATTTTTGAGTTGCATGTTTATATTATTTCTTGCAGTTACTAATATCATTTCCTTTTGTCTTTGACTAAAATTCTTCAAATAATCATAACCCCCAACGAAAACTACTGATTTATTTTTGTTTTTAAAATTACTAATTGATTTTGCTCCAGTTCTTAAATAAACGGTATTACTGTAACCTTTAATCTCGTTTAGATACTTTGTAGTTAACGAATCGATGCTAGAATTTAATTCATTAACATTTTGCATTTTAAAAGTATTTGTATATCGGGCTTCATTTAAGTCAACATTATTAAATGAGCTTAGATCTATATTCATAGTGTATTTCTCAAAATAAACCCTGTTATGAGGATAACTTTTATTTGTTTTTTTCTTGGAGTATACTTCCTCGTATCTATATCCATCAAACAAAATTAATTGTATACCATCTTGGAAGTCATTATTTTTTAATTCTCCTTTTTTAGACTTAATTACAACTCTATTAACTTGGTTAGCAGAATTTTCATGAATAATAATATCCTCCAAAAACCTGTCGTTTTCTCCATATTTTTTTTCAACCTTAATATTAATTTCCCCAATATCATTAAACATTCCTTCTGTGATTGCTAATGCAGGTTGAACTTTTGAAAGATTTTTTCGAAGATTAAATGTTTTATATTCTGCCAAGGGAATAACTGTATTTGTAATGTAAAAAACCAAAAAAGAAGCAAAAAAATTCACAACGATAAGTGGACGCATTGCTCTTGACAATGAAATACCAGCTGATTTAAGTGCACTTAATTCTTGTTTCTCTGCAAAACCACCAAAAGTCATAATTGAGGAAAGCAAGATAGTTAGTGGAAGAACTAATGGAATCAATTTGGGTGAATAGAAAATTAAAAATTTAAAAAGGACTAGAATATTAAGTCCCTTTCCAGCAAATTCATCAATAAAAACCCAAACAGTTTGTATTATGAAAATAAACATGAGAATAAAAAAGAAACTGGCTAATGTACCTAAATAGCTTTTTAAAATATATTTATCAATAGTTGTAATCCCAATCAAAACGAGTCAATATAATAATCTGTATAATTTTTTTTTGAAAATTTAAATAGATCTTTATTCAATTTTAAATTATACTCTAATGTATTTATTCTTAATGTAGATTTTAAATTTTCATTATCAATCTTAATTATTTTATAAAGATTATAATCAAAATCTATGCCTATTAAATAATATACACTTTCGAAACCTGAATTTTTAGGCTCTAAATTTATATATCTAATATTTCTACCATCAAAAATTTTTTGGGTTATATCCCAGCTGATTTTATAATCTTTGATTAGGGTAGATAGTAATTTTTGGGGTTCAAATATATTAACTGAATTTTCATCAGTTGAATCAACCATTACTTCCTTTGAATCGTCGTTAATAGTATATTTTAAATTACCATCATTTATTTGTTTGATGAAATTTTTAATCTGAAGAAAATATTTTTTTTTCTCCACATACAAAATACCTTCAAAATCACTGTTTGTAAATTCATTATCGCCTGCGATTGTAAAATCAAAGCTCAACTTAATATTTGTATATGTTGAAATTTTTTTTTGAACTTTAATTATGGCATCTTTAGCTGTTAAAATATTTTCTTGACCATATAAGTATGAAATATTAAAGAATAATATTAGTAGAAATTTAACTTTCATTTTCAAGAAACTCGTGCAATGAAATTATATCTCTAAACATGACCTCTCTGGCTTTGCTTCCTTCAAATGGACCAACAATTCCAGCTGCCTCAAGTTGGTCGATAATTCTTCCAGCCCTATTATACCCTAATTTAAGTTTCCGTTGTAATAATGAGGCTGAGCCTTGTTGAGCATTAACTACTACTTCTGCTGCTTCCTTAAACATGCTATCTCTTTCGCTGATAATATTTTCTTTATTTATTGTCTTTTCATCAGCAGTATATTCGGGTAATTCGTGGGCATTAGCATATGCTCTTTGTGAGCCTATGAAATCTGTTATCCTTTCAATTTCTGGGGTATCTACAAAAGCACATTGCAATCTAGTCAGCGCATTACCTTGGTTAAATAACATGTCCCCTCTTCCAATAAGCTGATCCGCGCCGCTGTTATCAAGTATTGTTCTTGAGTCAACTTTTGACATTACTCTAAATGCAATTCTGGCAGGAAAATTTGCTTTGATTAATCCTGTAATTACATTTACAGAGGGGCGTTGAGTTGCAATTACAAGGTGAATACCAACTGCTCTTGCCAACTGCGCAAGCCTTGCAATTGGAGTTTCAACTTCTTTTCCAGTGGTCATGATTAAATCTGCAAATTCATCAATAACTAAAACTAAATATGGAAGAAAAGCATGGCCATTATCAGGATTTAATTTTCTTTCTTTAAATTTTGCATTATATTCTTTGATGTTTCTGCACATTGCAATTTTTAACAAATCATATCTTTTATCCATCTCAATGCAGAGTGAATTTAAAGTATTTATTACCTGCTTATTATCAGTTATTATAGCTTCACTTACGTTTGGAAGTTTAGCGAGATAATGCCTCTCAATTTTATTAAATAATGTAAGTTCAACTTTTTTTGGATCAACCAAGATAAATTTAATTTCAGCAGGATGTTTTTTATATAAAAGAGATGTTATTATAACATTTAATCCTACAGATTTACCTTGTCCTGTAGCGCCAGCCATCAATAGGTGTGGCATTTTTGATAAATCAACAACATAGGTCTCATTACTTATGGTCTTTCCTAGTGCTAAAGGCAATTCCATTTCTGCTTCCTGAAATTTTTTTGATAGAATTACTGATTTCATCGAAACTATAGTTGATTTTTTATTTGGAACTTCAATTCCTACAGTACCTTTACCGGGAATAGGTGCAATTATTCTAATTCCTAAAGCAGATAATGACAGGGCAATATCATCCTCTAGATTTTTAATTTTTGATATTCGAACACCCGCGGCAGGAACAATTTCATAAAGAGTAACTGTGGGTCCAATTGTTGCTTTTATATCGGCAATTCCAATTTGGTAATTTTTTAGGGTATCAATTATTTTATCTTTATTTTCTTCTAATTCACTTTCGTTTATTGTAATCCCTTCGTGCTGATAATTAATTAATAATGATTCGGTAGGAGATTTAAAGTTTTTTAATTCTAAAGTCGGGTCGAATTCTCCAAAATCATCAACTAATTTTTTAGATTTTTTCAATAATTCATCCTCGTACGAGTCAACAACAGAAAGTTGTAAGTTGCTATTTTTTTCATCTTTTTCAGTGTTTTGGATTTTAGATTCTTTTGCTTTCTTTTTTTCTATATTTAAGTTTGGTTCCAATAATACTTCATTATTTGTATTATCATTTTCTTCGCTAATTCCATCTATTTCTTCGCTAATTTCATCTTTATTTTCGTTTTGATTTTTTTTTGAAACAGGGCTTAAATTTTTTAGTTTTTCAGGCACCCAATCCAACTGAAAAACAAAAAAACATATCAAAACAAAAATTAATAATCCACCTATTCCATATACTCCGATATATAAATTAAGAATTTCAAATAATTCATAACCAATTACTCCACTTGAAATAGGATAATTTGGTAAAATAATTGCGAAAAAAACAGAAAACCAAATACTAAAAATAATAGTCCAAAACCATTTTCTCCAAATTGAATTTTTTTTAATATCAAAAAAATAATAAACACCTGTCAGCATAAACATAAAAACTATTAAAAAAGCACTAAATCCAATACCTCTGTATATAAACAAATCACTCACTATTGAACCAAATTTTTGCATAATATTTTTAATTTCTCCTTCATTAACATATATACCTTCAAGGTTGCTTTGGTCATATTGCCATGAACTAAAAAATGAAATGAATGAAAAAAGAAGTGTAATTGAAATAATTATACAAAAAGAACCCCAAACAACTTGATGCTTTCTTGATAGTACTGGGATTTTAAAAGATTTAAGCATAATAGTAGCAACTCAAAAATACAATAAAAAAACCCGATAAAATTTATCGGGTCTTTATTTTAAAAAAATATAGATACTATCTTAAATCAAACCTGTCAGCATTCATGACTTTATTCCATGCACAGACAAAATCTTTCTTGAATTTATCATTATTATCATTTTGCGCATAAACCTCACAGATAGCTCTTAGTTCAGAGTTTGAACCCAAAATTAAATCAATTCTTGAAGCAGACATCGATTTATTTTCGTTTTGCCTTTTAATCCCGACAAATGAATTAAATCCATTTTTTTCCCATCTGTATTCCATTGAGAGCAGAGTTTTGAACCAAGAGTTATCCAATTTTTTTTCAGACCAAATTCCTTCACCCGTGTGAGAAATCCCCAATGATCTTAATCCTCCAATAAGTACAGTCATTTCAATAGGTGTAAGACCCAATAGTTGTGCTTTGTCTAGCAATAGTTCTTCTGAATTAACACCAAATTCTTTTTCAATGTAATTTCTAAACCCACAGGCCTTAGGTCTAAGTAAGTTAAATGAACTGGTGTCTGTATTTTCTTGTGTAGCGTCACCTCTACCTGTCTTAACATCAACATTGACGCCAGAAAGATTTTCAATTCCAACTGCTCCACCTATAATAATGATATCTGCCACACTTGCTTTGGTCTCAGATGAAATTTTTTCATATATTTTTAAAACCCCTGATAATTGTTTAGGTTTATTAACTTCCCATTCTTTTTGAGGAAGTAATCTGATTCTTGAACCATTTGCTCCACCTCTATTATCAGAGTTTCTGAAAGTTGATGCTGAAGCCCACGCAGTTTCAATCAAATGAACATTATCTAATCCACTTTGATTAATTTTTTTACGAACCAATAATTCTTCATCATCTGTAAGAGTTTTTCCTTTTTTGATAGGGTCTTGCCATATGTAATCAACATCTTTATAGTCGCCTGCAACATAATTTGATTTTGGCCCCATATCCCTATGCAACAATTTAAACCAAGCTTTTGCAAATGCCTCACCAAAATATTCAGGATCTGAAATAAATTTTTTACAAATTTTGTTGTAAATCGGGTCGACTTTCATTGACATGTCAGCTGTTGTCATCATTGGCAAAACTTTTTCATTACTACCATCAACTTGAGGAACCATATCAGATTCTTCACAGTTAATAGGATGCCATTGCCAAGCACCTCCTGGACCTTTCATGCATTCCCAATCATATTTAAAGAGTAATCTTAAATAATCCATATCCCATTTAATTGGATTTGTAGTCCATGGGCCTTCAATTCCACTAGTAATTGCGTGAATACCGAGTCCTGATTTGAATGAATTTTTCCAACCAAAACCCTGACTTTCAATTCCCGCACCTTCAGGCTCAGAACCTACATAAACATCTTGGTCTGCAGCTCCATGAGCTTTACCAAATGTATGACCACCTGCTGTTAAGGCAACTGTCTCTTCATCGTTCATTGCCATTCTTTTGAAGGTTTCTCTAACATCTTGTGCTGATAATGCTGGGTCTGGATTAGCATTTGGTCCTTGCGGATTTACATAAATTAGACCCATTTGTACGGCGGCAAGTGGATTATCTAAGTCTTGACGTGTTTCACCATATCTGTTGTCGCCAAGCCATTCATCTTCTGAACCCCAATAAATTTCTTTTTCTGGATGCCAAATATCTTCTCTACCTAAAGCTGTTCCATGATTAGGTCCACCCATATCTTCTATTGCAACATTACCTGCTAAAACAAACAAATCTGCCCAACTTAAAGAGTTTCCATATTTTTCTTTGACGGGCCATAACAATCTTCTGGCTTTATCCAAATTTCCATTATCAGGCCATGAATTCAATGGGGCAAACCTTTGAGCTCCTGTGGCAGCACCACCACGTCCATCACCAGTCCTGTAAGTACCTGCAACATGCCAAGTCATTCTAATAAAAAAAGGTCCGTAATGCCCATAGTCAGCTGGCCACCAATCTTTACTGTCTTTTAAAATTAACTTAATATCATTGACAACAGATTTAATGTTAAGTTTTTTCACTTTTTCTCTGTAGTTGATTTCATTTAAAGGATTACTTTTTAGATCATGTTGACGTAAAATGTCAATATTTAAGTTGTTGGGCCACCAGTCTTTGTTTTGTGTTCCTAAATTTGGTTGTGTCGTAGATCCGTGAAAAGGACATTTACTTTCTTTCATTTTCAAAAATTTTTTGTTGCCAAATTTAACTAATAGACATTAAATTGGTACATAATTTATTAATTTATTTCAATTTTAAATAACTGAAAGAGTTCAAACTATTTTTTTGATTTTATAAGAAACAAACGCAACAAATAATGTTGTTAAAGGGCTTATCCAATTGAAAATTGCAAAAATAAAATATTCTACTACCGGAACTCCCAGTACTCCAGATTGGTAGGCACCACATGTATTCCAAGGAATAAGAACTGAAGTTACTGTACCAGAGTCTTCGAGAGTTCGACTTAGGTTTTCGGGGGCAAGCCCTCTTTTTTTATATGCTTTCTCAAACATTTTTCCCGGTACTACTAATGATAGATATTGATCCGAGGCAGTAATATTTATAGTTAAGCATGAAGCTACTGTGCTTAAAAACAATTGAAATGTATTTTTTGCCCAAAGCAAAAGAGAATTGCTTATAGATTTTAATGCACCAATTGAATCCATTATACCACCAAAAACCATTGCGCATATTATAAGCCAAATTGTATCGAGCATTCCTTTCATGCCACCTGATATAAATAATTCATTTAAAATTGGGTTACTAGTTTCAATTACAGTTGATGATGTTATATTATCCAACAATATTCGATACGAATTTTTCCACGACAAAATTTCATAATTATTTAAAGTTAATAAAAGTTCGTTTTGAAAAATAAATGCGAACAGGCCGCCAAGTAATGTTCCAATTATTAGAGCAACAAGGGGAGGAGTTTTTTTAGCAATCATAAAAATAACAACAGCAGGTACAATAAATAATAAAGGTGTAACACTAAACTTTTCAGAAATTGAATTCAACAATGTATCAGTTTGAGTAATCGCTGCATATGATTGAAAGAACCCAACAATTCCAAAAAATAAAATTGTAATTACTATTGAAGGAAATGTAGTTATTGTCATGTATTTAATATGGTTAAATAAATTACTTCCTGACATTGCGGCCGCAAGATTTGTAGTATCACTGAGTGGAGACATTTTATAACCAAAATAAGCACCAGAAATAACTGCACCTGCAATCATCCCAGAATCTAAACCCATTGTTTTTCCAATTCCTATAAGTGCAATACCCACTGTTGCTGAAGTTGTCCAGCTACTTCCAGTTGCAATAGAAATTAATGCAGCAATAATAATACAAGCGACAAAAAAATATGAAGGATGAAGAATTTGAATTCCATAATAAATCATTGCTGGAATAATTCCACTTAGTAACCATGTTCCAGCTAAGGCACCAACAAAAAGAAGAATTAATATTGCTCCAGTTACTGATTTTAAATTTTCACCAACTGATGATACCATTTCTTTGTATGAAACTTTTAAGGAAAATCCAATTATTGCTGCAAAAACACCACCAATGAGTAGTATAAATTGATTTGAACCTCCAAGTGCATCATTACCAAATACATAAACATTAATTGTTAAAAGAATAACCAGAAATATTAATGGTAATAATGCTAATTTTAAAGGAATATTTTTTTCTGATTTCATACTACATGTAATATTACAATTTTGTTTTGAATATTAAATTTCGTTTTTGATAATAAAATCGTATAAATTAAAATTCTTCATTGTAAATTTGATGAAATTTTAATAAAATGAAAAACTTTGATGTTTGCGTCATAGGATCTGGACCAGGTGGCTACGTTGCAGCCATACGATGCTCTCAGCTTGGAATGAAAACTGCTTTAATCGAAAAAAATAAAACTCTGGGAGGTACTTGTTTAAATGTTGGTTGTATTCCTTCTAAATCTCTATTGGATTCATCACATCATTATGAAATTGCTAAAAATGATTTTCAAACACACGGCATAGATTTTTCCGGAGAATTAAAAGTAAATTTTCATCAAATGATTAGCAGAAAAAATGATGTGGTTTCAACGACAGTTAAGGGAATTGATTATTTGATGAAAAAAAATAAAATTGAAGTTTTTTTTGGTCTGGGGTCATTTATTGATGGTAATACAATCAAAGTTGCTGGTGATTCCGAAACAACTATAAATGCAGATAAAATTATTATTGCTTCGGGTTCTAGTGCAAAAAATCTTCCATTTATTGAAATTGATAAAAAAAGAATTATTACTTCAACTGAAGCACTTGAGCTTTCAGAAATTCCAAAAAAATTAATTGTAATTGGCGGTGGGGTTATAGGACTCGAACTAGGCCAAGTTTATAACAGACTTGGCTCTGAAGTGACAGTCATTGAATATGATGATAAAATATGTTCAGTTTTTGATAATTCAATTTCGAAAGAATTGATGAAAATATTAAAAAAACAAGGTATAAAATTCTACCTTTCTCACAATGTAAAAGATGTTAAAACTAATGGAAACTTAGTTGAGATTTTTGCGAAAGATAAAAATGGTGATGATGTAAATTTCGAAGGGGATTATTGTTTGGTTTCGGTTGGACGTACTCCTAATACAGAGGGTTTAAATCTTGATGCAGTTAAAATACAAACTAATTCCTCTGGACAAATTGTAGTTAATAATAATCTTCAAACATCAAGTGAAAATATTTATGCAATTGGTGATGTTGTTAGAGGAGCAATGCTTGCACACAAAGCTGAGGAAGAGGGTACTATGGTAGCCGAAATTTTAGCTGGACAAAAACCTCATATAAATTATAATTTGATACCAAATGTAATCTATACTTGGCCTGAAGTAGCTTCTGTTGGTAAAACCGAGCAGGACCTAAATGAGCAAAAAATTAGCTTTAAGGTTGGTCAGTTCCCGATGAAAGCACTTGGAAGATCTAGAGCCAGTATGGATATTGATGGGTTTGTTAAGGTATTAGCAGACTCGCATACAGATGAAATTTTGGGTGTACACATAATTGGCGCAAGAGCTGCAGATTTAATAACCGAAGCTGTGACAGCAATGGAATTTAGAGCATCTGCTGAGGATATTTCTAGAATTAGCCACGCTCACCCAACATATGCTGAAGCTTTTAAAGAGGCAGCATTAGCAGCTACAGACAACCGTGCTTTGCACATATAATTAGGTTTAACGTAATTTAATTTTGTCCTTAAATAAATTGAATATTAGAAATAAAAGGGTTTATAAAATAAATTCTGTAGAGAAAATCAAAGAAAAGCTATTTTTTTGGGGTAATTTATATCAACCTGTTGTTTGGTTGGACTCAAATCACTACCCACATCAAGAAATGGAGTATGATGCAATTTTAGCAGTTGGTTTAGCTTCGAATGAACAATTCGTTTTCTCAAGTGATAAATTAAATTTAAAAATAAATAAAGATTGGTTGTTTGGTTATTTTTCATATGAGAAGAAAAGTAAATGGAACCATATTCAACAGAACAAACATCTTCCTTTTAATTGTCATGATTTATGTTTTTTCATACCAGAAAAAATTTGGCTTTTAAAAAGCAATAAATTAACAGCATTATATTTTTCAGACGATAATTCTGAGGATGACTTTAATTCAATTTTGAATCAAAAAAATGTGTTTAAAGATTTAAAAATTTCGAATGGAATTAATTCAAGAATTACAAAAAGTGAGTACTTGAATAATGCTTCAAAAATAAAGAATCATATTCTAAGGGGTGATATTTATGAAGTCAATTATTGCTTTGAATATTATGCCGAGGATATAAATTTGAATTCTGCAAATTTATTTTATAAACTTAATAAACTAACTAAATCCCCTTTTTCAGCATATTTTAATATTGATGGAATTAATTTGATTTGTACTTCACCTGAGAGATTTTTAAAAAAAATTAATAATGATTTGATTTCTCAACCTATGAAGGGAACAATGGAAAGAAAATCAATGAAAACTTTTGATATGCAAGAAGCAAAAATATTGAAAAAAAATCCCAAAGAATTTTCAGAAAATGTTATGATTACCGATTTAGTTAGAAATGACATTTCAAGGATAGCAGAAAAAGGTTCTGTGATTGTTGATGAGCAATGTGGAGTATATCCATTCAATCATGTTTATCAAATGATTTCAACAGTTAAAGCAAAATGTAAAAGAGATATTACCAACCTTGATATTATAGACGCATGTTTTCCAATGGGCAGTATGACTGGCGCTCCAAAGCAAAGAGCAATGGAAATAATAAATAAATATGAAGCATCACAAAGAGGGATATATAGTGGTGCAGTCGGTTATTTTAATCCAAATGGTGATTTTGATTTCAATGTAGTTATTAGAAGCATTATTTATGATTTAAAATCAAAATATCTATCATTTCATGTTGGAAGCGCTATAACTGCTAAATCAAATTTAGAAAATGAGTTTGATGAGTGTGAGTTAAAAGCACAAACTTTTAAAAGGGTTTTTGGTATTTAATATATTCAATAAATGATAAATGAATTTAAAATAAAGATAGAGTCACTTATAGGAAAACCAACAAATCAAAAATTATTAGTTGCTGTTAGTGGAGGCGTTGATAGTATTGTCCTAGCACATTTTTTGTTTAAGCTCAAGTATAATATTTCAATCGCACACGTTAATTACGAATTAAGGGGCATTTCAAGTGAATATGATGAAGAAATTGTTAGAAAATTTTCCAAAAATTTTAATTTGAAGATTTTTGTCAAAAGAAATTCACTGTTAAATGAGGACACTGGTATTCAGGAAAAGGCAAGAAAAGTCAGATATTCATGGTTCAATAATTTAAGATTAAAATATAATTTCGATTTTATAATTACCGCACATCATGCCAATGACCAGATAGAAACTTTTTTTTTAATGCTTGCAAGGGGTAGTGGAATTTCGGGGCTGTCTGCGATGGAGGAAAGAAAAAATTATCTCATCAGGCCATTGTTAACTTTTAATAAAAAATCATTGATTAATTACGCCAAACTAAATAATATAAAATGGAGAGAAGATAAATCAAATGAATCCGATAACTATCTAAGAAATAGAATAAGAAATTCACTCTTACCAAATTTATTAGAGATTAAAAGTGATATAGAATCTAATATTTTAAACTCAATTCAAAATATAAAAGGAGCTAACAAGGCAGTTGAGAATGTATGTTTACAAATAAAAAGCAGTTGGACTTATAAAGACAATGTTATTGAAATTCCAGAATCTTCATTCGTTAAGCTTAAACCTCTAAAATTTTGGATTCATTGTTTATTTAATCCGTATGGTTTTGATTTTAAAGAAGTTGAAAAAATTTTAAACACCAAGCGTGGAAAAAAGTGCGAAATAAAAAAATATACATTATATAGAGCAAAAGATATGTTAATTTTGTCAGAAAATTGAATATGAATCTAAGTCTATTGTCGAAGTTTTTTTTAATTTCTTTATTTAGCTTTCAAACGATTTTTTCCCAAAATCAAGTTCAGTGGAGTGCTCAAGCAAGGCAAACTGACGATTCAACTTATGACGTTGTAATCAATGCATCCATAATTGATAATTGGAAACTATATTCAACTGATTTACCCGAAGGGGGTCCTCTTCCAACTGTCCTGAAATGGAAAAACTCAACTCAGATTGAAAAGCTACAAACATCTTTACCAAAGTCAGGATACGACCCAATTTTTCTAATGGAATTATCATATTATGAGAAAGAAGCTACATTTATTCAAAAAGTAAAAAATAATTCAAAACAAATCGATTTAATTATAGAATACCAAGCATGTGACGATAAATTATGTATTTTCCGAGAAGAGGTTCTATCTATTCCCACAGACGGAAGAATTATAAATGCATCAGGTAAAGACCTAACAGATATTTCCACAGCACAAAATCCACTAAAATTGGATTTCAAAAATACTTTTTTCATAGATGAAACCCTTGAAAAACAAAAAGGAAATCTTTTTGAAATTTTCATACTTGGTTTCTTGGGTGGATTTTTGGCGTTGCTAACTCCATGTATTTTTCCGTTAATTCCTTTGACTGTTTCATATTTTTCAAAAAGTAGCTCCAGTAAAGTAAATGCAATAAGAAGATCCTTGATTTATACGGTTTCAATTATCAGCATATATTTTGTTTTGAGCACACCATTTTTTTTCTTAGATCAATTAAGACCAGAAATTTTAAATTCAATAGCTACAAATGTTTTTTTAAACTTATTATTCTTTGCTGTTTTCTGTGTTTTCGCTCTCTCATTTTTTGGATTATTTGATTTAACCCTACCCACTCGTTGGGCTAGTGCTAGCGATTCGATTTCAGAAAAAACTAGCATTTTCGGAATATTTTTTATGGCATTGACACTTGCTATTGTTTCATTTTCATGTACTGGTCCAATTCTAGGTTCATTATTAGTTGGTTCATTAACTGCCGAAGCCGGAGCTGTTCAGTTGTCAATTGGTATGGTTGGCTTCGGCACTGCATTGGCTTTACCTTTTGGATTGTTATCATTTTTTCCAAATATTGTTAATAAAATTCCAAAATCTGGTGGTTG
The DNA here is from genome assembly GCA_002862715.1 of Flavobacteriaceae bacterium. GTDB lineage: Bacteria > Bacteroidota > Bacteroidia > Flavobacteriales > Flavobacteriaceae. Next base: position 16,021 of record PKDV01000048.1, read on the forward strand.
GATGCAAAAAATAAAAGTTTCACTCGGTTTTATAGAGCTTGCTTTAGCTTTGAAATTTCTTTCAAATGCTGATATGGTACAAGGCTGGGGGTTATTACCCAGAGAGATATTTCTTTTAATTTGGATTACAATTTTTATATTTTGGGCGATATATTTGTTTGGTGGTTTAGGTTTTTTGCAGTCTAAGTCTTTCAAAGTATCAATTTTTCAAAAAATTATTGGAACACTTGTAATAGTTTTTGTTATTTATTTAACTCAGGGTATTTTTTCTGCCAAGAAATCTCCTTTAAAAATACTCAGCGGGTTTCCTCCACCAACATTTTATTCAATTAAAAAGTCTGATTCAAATTGTCCTTTGGGGATAAATTGTTTTAAAGATTTTCAAACTGGATTAGATTTTGCAAAAGAATTAAAAAAGCCCATTTTAATTGATTTTACTGGTTGGGCATGCGTAAATTGTCGTAAAATTGAAGAGAATGTTTGGACAAGACCAGAAATATTTAAAATTTTAAATGAAGAAATAGTTTTGATTTCATTATATGTTGATGACAAGACACCATTAAATGACAATGAGAAGTTTGACGTGAAATTTAATGATGGTTCATCAAGACTAATAAGTAATATTGGACAAAAATGGTCAACATTTCAAGCATTAAATTTTAAATCTGTTTCCCAGCCTTATTATGTTTTAATTGATCCGGATTTGAAAATTTTGAACCCGCCAATTCAATATACTAATGCAATTGAATATAAAGCATGGTTAGAGGATGGATTAATAAACTCGAGATTTAATAATTAATAAAGACATATACTACATTAAAAAAAACCTAAATAATAAAAGTTTTTTTAAAATTGAAAGAGCTTTTCCATAAGGTGGATATCGAAAGCTTGGATCGATTAGTGTATATCTCTTAACGATAGGCTTAAAATGAGAAAATGTTTCAAATGAGAATTTGCCATGATATCGGCCTATCCCGCTATTACCAACACCTCCAAAAGGAAGTCTTTCATTTGTAAAATAAACAATTACATCATTAATCATTCCGCCTCCAAAGCTAAAGGTTTGCATTATATTTTGTGCCCACCTTTTTCTGTTTGAAAAAACATAAAATGATAAGGGTTTATTAAAACTTTTTATAATTTGTTTGATTTCGCTCTCTTCCGTATACTTGATAATTGGTAAAATTGGACCGAATATTTCACTTTCCATTATCAAATTTTTCTTTGAATTAATTAATATAATTGTAGGTTCAAAATATAATTCGGAATCGTTGAATTTACCGCCATAAATTACATTTTGACCTTTAATTAAGTTTTTCATTTTATCCAAGTGGTCTTTATGAATTATTCTCCCATAATCATTTGATTTAATAGGATTTTTTCCAAACATTTTGATAATTTCAATTTTTAATTGCGCAATAAATTTTTCAAATATTTTATTACTTAATAACAAATAGTCTGGGGCCATACATATTTGACCACAATTCATAAATTTTCCCCACACAATTCTTCTGGCACTAACAGAAATATTAGCAGTTTCATCAACTATACATGGATTTTTTCCACCAAGCTCTAATGTAATTGGAGTTAAATTTTTTGCAGCAGCCTTTGCAACAATTTTTCCAACTTCAACACCACCTGTAAAAAAAATATAATCCCATTTAAAGGTCAATAATTTTTTTCCTAGTTCAGGTCCACCGACGGCAACGTATACCCAATCCTTATCAAAGACTTGCTCAATTATTTTTTTTATTAATAATCCAGTTTTAGATGCATGTTCAGAAGGTTTTAATATAACTGTATTTCCAGCTCCAACAGCTCCAACTAAAGGAGTTAATGCTAATTGAAATGGATAATTCCATGGTGCTATGTGTAATGTACAACCGTAAGGTTCAGGAAGAATAAAATCTTTACTTGGAAAATTATACCATTTACTTTTAACTTTTTTAATTTTAGACCACTTCTTCAGATTATTAATAAAATTATTTAATTCGTCCTCAAGAACATTAATTTCCGCAAGCCATATTTCAGAATTTGGTTTTCCAAGATCACTTTTCAGTGCTGAAAAAATGTTATCCTTGTTCTTTTTTAAAACTTTTTTTAACAATTTTAAATGTTGTATTCTTTTACGAACATTTATAGTTTCTCCATTATCAAAAAATTTTCTTTGATTATTAATTACTTTTTTTAAATCTTTCACCAACAAAATTTATGTAAAAATATTGTTTTAATAGTTTATGTAGTTTTGTTTTTTAAAAATTAGTTTATACCCGCCGTTTTCAATATTTTTATCAGCGATGGAATTCAACAAGTTTTCAAAAAATGTTACTCAGGATGCAAGTCAGCCAGCGGCTCAGGCAATGTTACATGCAATAGGTCTTGACGAAGATGATTTTAAAAAGCCTTTTGTTGGTATTGCTAGCACTGGTTACGAAGGTAACCCTTGTAACATGCATCTTAACGAACTTGCAACTAGTATTAAAAATAGTGTTTCAAAAGCAGAACTTGTAGCGCTGATTTTTAATACTATCGGAGTAAGTGACGGTATTTCAATGGGAACTTCAGGTATGAGATATTCTCTCCCTTCACGAGATTTAATTGCTGATTCAATGGAAACTGTTGTTTCAGCTATGTCTTATGATGCAATGATTGCAGTTGTAGGATGTGATAAAAACATGCCAGGTTCTGTTATGGCAATGCTGCGTTTAAATAGACCAAGTATAATGGTTTATGGTGGAACCATAGCTCCAGGATGTTTAAATGGAAAAAAACTAGATGTTGTTTCTGCATTTGAGGCATGGGGGGAGAAAGTTTCCGGAAAAATCAGCGAAAATCAATTCAAACAAGTTATCAAAAATGCATGTCCGGGACCTGGCGCTTGTGGAGGTATGTATACTGCAAATACTATGGCCTCCGCCATTGAAGTTCTGGGTTTGTCTTTACCATATAATTCTTCTAACCCTGCAATAGATCCAAAAAAAATAAATGAATGCAAAGAAATTGGTCATTACATTAAAAATTTAATTCAAAAAGACATAAAACCCAGAGACATTGTAACAAAAGAGTCCTTAAATAATGCCATTAAATTAATCAATGTTCTTGGCGGTTCAACAAACGCTGTTTTGCATTTACTTGCTATTGCGAAAGCAGCTGAAATTGATTTGCGAATTAATGACTTTCAAAAGATTTCCGATTCAACTCCATTTTTAGCAGATTTAAAACCAAGTGGAAAGTTCTTAATGGAAGATCTTCACAATGTTGGAGGTGTACCAGCTGTTGTAAAGTTATTGATTGAAAATGGTGTTATAAATGGCGATTGTTTAACTGTTACAGGAAAGACATTAAAAGAAAATGTAAAAAATCTTCCTTCTTTATCTCCTAATCAAAAAGTCATTAGAAGTTTCACCAATCCAATTAAGCGTTCTGGACATATTAGAATTCTACATGGTAATATTGCAGCACAAGGTTCTGTCGCTAAAATAACTGGTAAAGAAGGTTTGTTTTTTGAGGGACCGGCTAAGGTTTTTAATAGTGAATTTGAAGCCAATGAAGGAATTAAAAATGGCTTTGTAAAAAAAGGGGATGTTGTTGTTATTAGATATGAGGGTCCAAAAGGTGGTCCTGGAATGCCTGAAATGTTAAAGCCTACTTCTGCAATTATTGGGGCAGGACTTGGTAAAGAAGTAGCACTAATAACAGATGGCCGATTTTCTGGAGGTACTCATGGTTTTGTTGTAGGACATGTTAGTCCTGAAGCTCAAATTGGAGGAGTAATAGCACTTATTGAAGATGGTGATTTAATAACAATAGATGCAAAATTAAATGAAATTAATCTTAATGTTCCTAATAGTGAATTATTAATTAGAAGAAAAAAATGGATTAAACCCGTTTCAAAAGTTAAAAGTGGTATTTTAAACAAATATTTAAATAGCGTTTCATCAGCCTCAGAAGGCTGTGTTACTGATTTGTAGGATTTATGACAATAAAAAAAAATATTTCTGGAGCTGAGGCATTAATTCATTGTTTAATTGAAGAAGGAGTTGATTTAATTTATGGTTATCCAGGAGGCGCTATAATGCCTTTTTATGATGAACTTTATAAGTTTCAAGATAAACTTCAACATGTTCTCACTAGACATGAACAAGGCGCGACTCATGCTGCACAAGGATATGCAAGGGTTAGTGGAAAAGTTGGTGTATGTGTTGCAACCTCTGGTCCAGGTGCTACGAATTTAATAACTGGAATAGCTGATGCAATGATTGATTCAACCCCACTTATTTGCATAACTGGACAAGTACCCTCTCATCTTTTGGGTTCTGATGCTTTTCAAGAAACAGATATCATTGGTATTTCTACACCAGTTACTAAATGGAATTATCAAATAACCAATGCCAAGGAAATTCCAGAAATAATATCCAAGGCATTTTATATTGCAAAGGCTGGTAGGCCAGGACCAGTTTTAATCGATATCACAAAGGATGCTCAATTTGATAATTTTGATTTTAAATATTCTAAATGTAAAGGAATCAGAAGTTATAAACCTATTCCACAAATCAATTTAAAATCAGTAGAAGATGCAGCTTTTATTATAAATAAATCAAAAAAACCATTAATTGTTTGGGGTCAGGGTGTTATTTTAGGTAATGCTGAATTGGAATTTAAGTCATTTATTGAAAAGACAAATATTCCTGCTGCATGGACAATTTTAGGTGTATCTGCTATACCTACTAGCCACCCTCAAAATGTTGGAATGGTTGGAATGCATGGTAATTATGGACCAAATATGCTTACTAATGAGTGTGATGTATTAATTGCCATAGGAATGAGGTTTGATGACAGAGTAACTGGAGATTTAAAAACTTATGCAAAAAAAGCTCAAATAATTCATTTAGAAATAGATCCTGCCGAGGTAAATAAAAATGTAAAAGCGAATGTGCCCATATTGGGAGATGTTAAACAAAGTCTTCCACTTTTACAAAAATTGGTAGATTTTAAAAATTATACTAATTGGTACGAAACTTTCAAAGAGCATGATAAAATTGAGTTCGAGAATGTTATAAAGAATGATTTATATCCAAAAAAAGAAGGATTAACAATGGGCGAGGTTATTAAGGAAATTAATACTGCTACGAAAGGAAATGCTATTATTGTTACAGATGTTGGTCAACACCAAATGGTTGCCTGCAGATATGCAGATTTTAATTTATCAAAAAGTAATATTACATCCGGAGGTCTAGGAACAATGGGTTTTGCATTACCTGCTGCTCTTGGTGCAAAAATGGCTGACCCAAAACGTGAAGTCGTTGCAGTCATTGGAGATGGTGGTATTCAAATGACTATTCAAGAGCTTGGCACAATTTTTCAAACTCAAGCGGCAGTTAAAGTTGTGGTTTTGAACAATGAGTTTTTAGGTATGGTAAGGCAATGGCAACAGCTTTTTTTTGATAAGAGATATGCCTCAACAGAACTCATTAATCCTGATTTTGTTAAAATTGCTGAAGGATATTATATTAATTCTAAAAGAGTTAGTAAGAGAAAAGAACTAAGAAAATCAATAGAAGAAATGATAAAATCGGAAAAACCATTTTTTCTGGAAGTTTGCGTTGAAAAGGAAGATAATGTTTTCCCAATGATACCCTCTGGTGCTTCCGTTTCAGACATAAGATTATCGTAGAAATGAAAAAAAATTACACTATATCAATATACACTGAAAACAGTGTGGGTCTTTTAAACAGAATATCTGCAATTTTTCAAAAAAGACATATTAATATTATTAGTATAACTTCATCTGCTTCTGAAATAAAAAATGTTTCAAGATTTGTAATTGTAGTGAATTTATCAAAAGAAGTTGTAAAAAAAGTTGTTCATCAAATTGAAAAGCAAATAGAGGTTATCAAAGCTTTTTTTCACACAGACGAAGAAACAATTTTTCAAGAATCAGCTTTGTATAAAGTAGCTTCTAAATCTTTGTTTGAAGAAAGACATATTCAAAACATTATAAAAAATAGCCATGCTAAAATTGTTACTGTAAATACTGAATTTTTTGTGATAGAAAAAACAGGTTTTAGGCATGAAACTGAGCAACTTTATAAAGATTTAGCTCCTTATGGTTTGTTGCAATTCGTTAGATCAGGCAGAATATCAGTCTCAAAGGCTCCAATGAAAATCAAAGAATTATTAAAACAACTTAAAAAATATTCAAATGAGTAATTATTTTAACACGTTATCACTGAGAGAAAAGCTAAATCAACTTGGTAAGTGTAGATTTATGAATCCTTCAGAATTTAAAAATGGCATTAATGCACTTAAAGGAAAAAATATTGTTATTGTTGGATGTGGTGCTCAAGGACTAAACCAAGGTTTGAATATGCGTGATTCAGGTCTTTCAATTAAATATGCTTTAAGAAAAGGTGCAATTTCTGAAAAAAGACAATCTTATGTGAATGCTTCATCTAATAAATTTGATGTCGGTTCTTTCGAGGAAATGATACCCTCTGCTGATTTAGTTATCAATTTGACACCTGATAAGAACCATACAAGCGTCGTTGGTGCAATCGTACCTTTGATGAAAAAAAATTCAACTTTATCATATTCTCATGGTTTTAATATTGTAGAGGAAGGAATTAAAATAAGAAAAGATATAACTGTTATTATGGTAGCTCCAAAAAGCCCAGGCTCCGAAGTTAGGGAAGAGTATTTGAGAGGATTTGGTGTTCCGACTTTAATTGCTGTTCATGAAGAAAATGATTTGCATGAAATAGGATTTGAAATAGCAAAAGCCTACTGCGTGGCTACAGGAGGACACAGGGCTGGTGTTTTAGAATCTTCATTTATTGCTGAGGTTAAATCTGACTTGATGGGTGAACAAACAATTTTATGTGGAGTACTTCAAACAGGTTCGATATTGTGTTTTGAAAAGATGATTGAAAATAAAATTGAACCCCGTTATGCTTCGAAGTTAATCCAATATGGTTGGGAAACAATTACAGAAGCATTAAAGCACGGAGGTATTACAAATATGATGGATAGATTGAATAACTCTGCCAAAATTAAAGCTTATGAGTTATCAGAAGAGTTAAAGCAAATTATGACACCACTTTTTCACAAACACATGGATGATATAATGTCGGGCGATTTTTCAAAAAATATGATGATTGATTGGAACAACAATGATAAGAATTTATTGTTATGGCGCGCTGAAACATCAAAAACTTTATTTGAAAATACAAGCCCAACTGAGCTCGAGATAAATGAACAAACTTATTTCGATAATGGCGTTTTAATGGTTTCATTTGTAAAAGCAGGGGTAGAGCTTGCATACGAAACAATGGTTTCTGCTGGAATCAAGGATGCATCGGCTTATTATGAATCCTTACATGAAACACCATTAATAGCAAATACGATAGCAAGAAAGAAACTTTTTGAAATGAATAGAGTTATTTCTGATACTGCTGAATATGGTTGTTATTTATTTGACCATGCATGTAAACCTTTGTTAAAATCGTTTATGAAAAAGTTGGATTCTTCTGTTATTGGCGACAAATTTTTGAGTGAAAATATAGATAACAAAAAACTAATTGACGTTAATAAAAAAATTAGAAGTCATCCTATTGAAAAGATTGGGAAAATATTAAGGGAATCTATGATTAATATGAAAAAAATAAATAGTTGAGAAAATTAATTCCATTAAGTAAATTTGAAAAATCCTCCTCAAGGATTGGAAAAGCTGTGTCAGCTACACCATTTCATAAACACGATAGACTAAGCGCATTGTTTAGTTCTAATATTTGGGTAAAAAGAGATGACCTACAAGATGTTAGGTCTTTTAAAATTCGTGGAGCATTTAATAGAATTTCTTTATTGACCGAAGACGAGAGAAAAAACGGTATAGTTTGTTCAAGTGCAGGTAACCACGCGCAAGGAGTTGCTTATGCGTGCAATTATCACAACATTCATGGAACTATATTTATGCCTTCTCCAACACCCAGTCAAAAAGTTTCTCAAGTTTCAATGTTTGGTGGAAAAAATATCACAATAAAAATTGTTGGTGATATTTATGATGATAGTTATGAAGCTTCATTAGTTTATTCAAAGAAACATAAAAAAACATTTATCCATCCATTTGATGATGAAGATGTAATAATTGGTCAAGGAACAATGGCATTAGAAATTTTAAATCAGTCATCATTCCCAATCGATTACTTGTTAGTTCCAATCGGTGGAGGTGGTTTAATTTCTGGAATGATAAATGTATTCAAACAAAAATCACCAAAAACAAGAATTATAGGTATTGAACCCAAAGGTGCACCAAGTATGTATGAGTCAATAAGGCAAAATAAAAGAATTACACTAGACAGAATTGACAACTTTGTCGATGGAGCTGCGGTTAAAACCATTGGTAAAATTTCATTTGATTATTGTTCAAAATTCCTTGATGACATAGTAATTGTTGATGAAGGAGAAATATGTCAAAACATTTTAACTATGTATAATAATGACGCCATAATTGTTGAACCCGCAGGGGCTATGTCAATTACTGGTTTGAATAAGATGTCAAAATCTATAAAAGATAAAAATGTTGTATGTTTAATTTGTGGTGGAAATAATGATATAACTAGAATGTCTGAGATTAAGGAACGTGCTTTGTTATTTAATAATTTAAAACACTATTTCGTTATTAGATTCCCACAACGCGCTGGGGCATTAAAAGAATTTGTACAAGACATTCTCGGTCCAACTGATGATATTACTTTTTTTGAGTATTCAAAAAAAAGTTCAAGGTCTCAAGGGCCTGCCGTTGTAGGAATTCAAATAAAATCTGTTAAAGATTTTGAGCCATTAATCCACAGGATGAAAAAAAAAGGTTTTTTTGGAGATTATATAAATGACAAGCCGGATTTATTTCAATTTTTGATTTAATTTTACTCAATATGCAAATACCAGAACAATATCAAATTAAGAATCAATTTCATCACAATAGTTATTTAATTAATGGAGATTTATCAATATGGGATGGACCTATTTCGAAGGTTTATTCATCTATTAGAACTGTTAATAATAATGGCGAAATTTCACCAACTCTTTTAGGTTCTATTCCTGATATGGATGAATCTAAAGCAATTAAAGCATTGGAGGCAGCAACAAAAGCGTTTGATCAAGGTAAAGGCGTTTGGCCAACAATGAAAGTTGCTGACAGAATTAAATGTATGCAGCGATTTGTGACTTTAATGAAAATCCAGAGAGATGAAGTTGTAAAACTACTCATGTGGGAAATTGGCAAGAATCTATCCGATAGTGAGAAAGAATTTGATCGTACTGTAAAATACATTGAAGATACTATTAATGAATATAAAAATATTGACAGAGACAGTGCTAAATTTCACAATCATGATGGCGTATATGCTCATATTAGGAGAGGTCCAATTGGAATTGTATTGTGTTTAGGACCTTATAATTATCCATTGAATGAAACTTTTGCACTATTAATTCCAGCAATTATTATGGGAAATTCTACAATATTTAAGCCCGCAAAACATGGTGTTCTTTTGATAGCTCCATTATTACAGGCATTTAAGGAAAGTTTTCCTCCTGGAGTTGTAAATATTTTATTTGGAAGAGGAAGAAAGTTGGCTTCTCCAATAATGAAAACAGGAAAAATTGATGTATTAGCATTAATTGGACATAGTTCTTCGGCATTATCGCTGCAAGATTTACATCCAAAAAAGAGTAGATTAAGATTAGTTTTAGGCTTAGAAGCAAAAAATCCAGCAATTATTTTACCTGATGCAGATTTAGATAAAACTGTTGATGAGTGTATTTCGGGCACACTTTCATACAATGGCCAGCGTTGTACTGCTCTAAAAATTTTATATGTTCATGATGACATAAAAGAAAAGTTTTTTGAAAAATTTATATTAGGTGTTGATTCTTTAGAACTTGGCATGCCTTGGGAAAATAAATTATTGACTCCTCTACCTGAACCAAATAAACCAAATTACATCAAAGAGTTAATCGACGATGCTGTTGCAAAAGGCGCAAAAATTCTAAACGCTAAGGGTGGTAAAGTTTATGATAATTTTATTTTTCCTGCTGTGTTATATCCTGTGACAAAAGATATGCGTGTTTACAGAGAAGAGCAATTTGGTCCGGTAATTCCAATCATCACTTTTAATAATATCAATACCCCATTAGATGATATGGCATCTTCAATGTATGGACAACAAGTAAGTTTATTTGGAAAAAATATTGAAAAATTAGGTTCTTTGATAGATACCCTTGCAAATTTAGTTTGTAGAGTAAATTTAAACAGTTCATGTCAACGTGGCCCTGATGTATATCCATTCACTGGAAGAAAAAATTCAGCAGTTAGTACACTGAGTGTTAGAGATGCCCTAAGATCATTTTCAATTAGAACGTTTGTTGCAACAAAGGACAATATGGATAATAAAAAAATATTAAGGGATTTGCTAGATTCTAATAAATCTAACTTTATCAGTACTGATTATATGCTTTAGTTATTTAGCATTACTGGCATAACTAACATCGTTATTGATTCTCCATCATTAAGTCCATCATTCGGAAATATAAGTCCAGCCTTGTTGGGAGAAGATAATTCAAACCGAATTTCCTCTGATTCAAGATTCCCAATCATTTCGACCAAAAAACGCGCATTGAAACCAATCTGAATATCTATCCCATTGTAAGAACAGGTTAACCTCTCATCAGCTTTATTGCTAAAATCGATATCCTCCGCAGAAACTTGAATTTCTGTGCCAGCTATTTTTAATCTAACTTGATGAGTTGTTTTATTTGAAAAAATACCAACTCTTTTTAGTGAATTTAAAAATGATATTCGTTCAATGGTTAAAATATTTGGGTTTTCTTCTGGAATTACTGCCTCGTAATTTGGGTATTTTCCATCAATTAATCTACATGTTAGTATGTAGTTATCAAATTTAAATTCTATGTTACTAATATTATGATTAATTGCAACATCTGATTCTTTTCCTAATAAAACTGATTTTAGTAGGTTAAGAGGTTTTTTAGGGATGATAAGTTCAGAAGTTTTATCAGTTTTTATATCAGATCTTTCATATTTGACTAACTTATGAGCATCTGTTGCTACAAATGTTAACCCAGTTGAGGATAATTGAATAAAAACACCACTCATCACGGGTCTTAAATCATCATTACCACTTGCAAAAATTGTTTTTTCAATTGCTTTTGCAAGAGAATCACCATTAATTTTTAGATTTACTGAGTCTTTGATTGTTGTTCTTTCTGGAAATTCGTCAGCGTTTGCATAAGCCAATGCATATTTACCTTGTGTTGAACTAATTTCAATTGTGTGATTTTCGTTTTTTGAAAACGTCAATGGTTGTTCTGGAAAAGTCTTAACTGTATCCAATAATAATTTTGCCGGGATTGCAATTTTTCCAGTTAAATCTGAATCCACACTTATAGAACTTGAAATCGTAGTTTCTAAATCTGTAGCTGTAATAGTTAATTTATTTGAATCTAAGTCAAATAAGAAGTGATCTAATATTGGAAGAGTGTTGTTGTTATTAATAACCCCTGAAATAATTTGTAATTGACTAAGGAGACTTTTACTGGAAACAATAAATTTCATAAAACAAATATATTATTTCACGATACCATCTAGAAACAAACTTATTAACACTTTGTGTTAATTATTAAATTTTACTCTTATTGGGTCTAAAAAATGTATTCCAAACAAACTACTAGCTCCACCTCCAAAATTAGGATTCCCTTTGTAGATAGCAATCTCCAAAAATCCCTCTTCATTAAAAAGAGCCAATTTTTTTCCATCTTCTTCTCTAAGCTCTTTTTTTATATTAAATTTTATTGCATCATGATAATTTTGATAAACTTCATTAAAAGAGTGATTTCTAGCATAAATGGTAAATGTTCGGTTTCTGCAACATTCCTGAAAAAAATCCTTAGTGATATTAGTAATAATATTTCCATATCTGTCAATATGAATTACATGACCATTAATTAATGTATTATCTTCACTAAATTGAGCTCTGTGAGGTTTTAATTGCTTTAAATTTTCTTTTTTAGTTCCTATTAAATTAACATTTCCCCCTCTATAAATATGTGCAATAGCTTGAACACCGTTTAATATATTTGATTGATGAGTCAAATTTAATTTAACAATCTTATTGGGAGTAAATTTAGGTTCTAGTAATGATAAAAAACCATTATCCGCACAAACAAAATAATGCTTATTAACATGTGTAACAATAATATCTTGTTCAGGATTTTGATTGAAATCAACCCCAATAAAATGAATACTATTTTCTGGAAAATTTTTATAAGTCGTTCGCACAATGTAAGCAGCTTGAAGTAAATTAAACGGCTCAATTAAATGAGAAATATCAATAATTACAGGCAGGCTAAGACTTTTATTTAACTCATTTTTTATTTGAGCAACATATCCGCTGTTAAGCCCGTAATCTGTAGTAAGTGAAATAAATGGCATAAAAACTATTGACTTATCATGAAATTAAACAATACAAAAAGTGTAATTTTGTATAAAGTTATTAAATTAAGAGTTTTTTAAAATCTACAAAATCTAATACATTTTGAAAGAAATTGTTATTGAACTTATGCAAGAAAATCCATCAGATTTCTATGGTGGAAAAAATAATCGAAACATATCTTTAATCAAAAAATATTTTCCAAAAATTAAAATAGTCGTTAGGGGTAATAAAGTGATAGCATTAGGAGAAGATAAATTACTAAAAGATTTTGAAAAAAAATTTGACACTTTATTAACTTATTACGGAAAGTTTAATTCAATGGATGAAGATATTGTTAAACAAATATTTAAGAGCGACAATAACGATAATTTTGGTTTAGACCCTGACGACCATAAAGTGATTTTACATGGAGTTGGAGGAAAAATTATCAAAGCTAGAACTCTCAACCAAATTAAAATTTTCGATTCAATTCAAAAAAAT
>PKDV01000068.1 GCA_002862715.1 Flavobacteriaceae bacterium
GCTTTAATTTTCGTTGGAATTTTCAAACCAATCCCAGAATATATCCTCCAAAAAGAATGGTTTATCTCATCAGCGCTTCTCCATCTAAACTCAAATGGAATTTTGATTGATGATAAAGAAAGAAAATTTTGATTGTAGTCGTCAATAATAATAGTAGAAACGAATTCATTTTCGTCTTCATAAATTTTATAATTATTGTAAACAACAGATTTTTCAAATCCTAGTCCTATACCTAAAGCTATTGTTCTTTTAATATTAATTGGAAAATCTCTAACAAAGCCTAATGAGTATGAATAGGAAAATTTATTTTGAATTAAATCACTTGGGTTATTTGAAAAAAAAGGATAAGAAAAACTAAAAAAAAACTGGTCCTCTCTAAAATCTAAATCATTTTGTTGTGCAGAAATACAAAAAAAAGATAATAAAAAAATGATTTTGGGTAGCTTTTTCACTTAAAAATACAAATGAAAATTATTAACTAAAATTAATCAAGATTTTGTGTATAATCACCTGTTCTTGTGGTGTAATTAATTTTTAAAGCATTTACTTTTCTGAGTTCTTGTTTTATATCACTAATTAATCCCATTTTTGTGTCTCCATCAACTTTTAAAGATGTTGTTAAAACGTTCTGTAGTTCTTGTCTCTTCGCAGCTCTTTCAGCCAACACAAATGCTCCAACATCTTGAACAGTTGCAAACTTATCATTTAGCTGAATCTTGGGTTGAGTACCAAATTTTTCTTGATAGCGCTGGCTTGGTTTTCCAGCATATATGTACATAACTCTGTCTTTCTTATCAAGTTTTTGGACTTGATCAGCAGCAGGTAATGTATTTTTTACCATTAAAGTACTATCCCTCATGACAGTAGCTACCATGAAAAAAAACAATAACATAAAAACAATATCTGGAAGGGATGCAGTAGATATTGCCGGTAAGTCTCCGCTTTTTTTCTTTTTAAATTTTGACATATTTAGTTTGATTTAGATGGTTCAGCTTCAGATAATTTTTGTGGGAAGAGAGCTTTTACTTCACTGAGTTTTGGTTTAAGGGATTCTTTTTGACTTAATGATGTTCTAGGATCAGAATATTTTCTGTCAGCTTCAACAAAACTCATCCCGAGATTTGGATTAAGGCGAGCAAACTCCCTATTTCGTAAAATATTATAAGCTGCTACTAATTCGTTTTGTACAGCTATATAAACCTTGTAATCAGTTTCTCTGTCGTTTTTAAGAGAAATGACTGCTTTTTCAGGGTTATCAGACGAATTTGGATCTCTTTCTCCTTGACAAAAAGAACATGCGTCTTCCCCTTTTCCACCACCATTGTCAAGAAAAGTGACAGCTGCTTCTCTTAATTCATCGATTTGCATGGGTTTTTCCTCAACTAATAAATCATTGTTTTTATTAACAACCACGGTGAAAATATTTCTTTCTTTAATTATTGGAGGGTCAATTATGTCTTCCATTGGAGGAAGTTTTCTATTAAGACCCGAATCTGTCTCAATAGTGGTCGTAACTAAAAAAAAGATTAACAACAAAAAAGCTATATCAGCCATTGAACCAGCATTTACTTCAGGTGCAGATCTCCTTGCCATATTCCTATTTTACAAGTCTCTTTTTTAAACCAGAAAATAACATTAGTCCTAAGGCGATTACAACTAAAAAGTAAAATGTTCTTATCCCAGTCTCAACAATTCTTGAACTCCCAGCAGATAAAATTTTACCATCTTTCATTGGAGTCTCTACGCCTTCAGAAAACACGTAAGAAATGATAACAATAAATAAAAATACGGCTACAGAAATTCCAACTTTTTTCAAATTTTCAGGCTTATTGAATAAAATATTAAGTGAAGAATATATAGTAATTGAAGTGATTGATAATAAAGTTATTATTGCTAAGTAAATAATTGGGGATACCAAACTATAGTTTCCAGACAAACTTTTCATTTCAATCAAATCATCCCCGCTAATCAAAACTACCGCCAGGAAAACCAAACCCAGAATACCAATTATTAAAGATATTATTACAGATAATTTTTTCATTAATTTATTTTTTTGAGGATAACATATCTATTAAGGATATTGATGCATCCTCCATATCATTTACAATAGAATCAATTTTTGATATAATGTAATTGTAGAAAATTTGAAGAATAATGGCAACAATTAGTCCAAAAACAGTGGTTAATAAAGCCACTTTAATTCCACCCGCAACTAGCGAAGGCTGCATGTCACCAGCAGCTTCTATTTTGTCAAATGCTTGAATCATTCCTATTACAGTTCCCATAAAACCTAACATTGGTGCAAGAGCTATAAATAAAGATATCCACGACACATTTTTTTCAAGTTGACCCATTTGAACACCACCATAAGCAATTACAGCTTTTTCAGCATTTTCAATACCGTCCTGTGAGCGCTGCAAGCCTTGAACAAAAATTGAAGCGATTGGTCCTCGTGTGTTTCTGCAAAGTTCTGTTGCAGATTCGACTCCTCCAGAGTTTAACGATTCTTCCACCGAATCAACAAACTTTTTTACGTTTGTATCTGAAAGATTAAGAAAAATAATTCTCTCAATTGCAATAGCCAAGCCTAAGATTAAGCATAATAAAACTATGCCCATAAATCCAGGTCCTCCTTCAATAAATCTCTTTTTTAGTTCTTGAGTAAATCCTAAAGATGTTTCTTCCTGAGCTGTAACTTCAGGAGATTCATCAGCTAAGTTTGTTGAATCAACAACCACGCTGTCTACTTCTTGCGTTGAAATATTATCAGTTTCTTGTGCATAAATTGATATATCGCAAATAAAAAATACTGATAATAGTAATAAGGGATAAATACGTTTCATTTAATTTATTTAGATGTTATTTTTTGATTGGCTAAATATATAAAAAAATAAAAGAGAAAAAGCAGAGAGGAAGGGATTCGAACCCTCGATTCCGCGATAACGGAATACACACTTTCCAGGCGTGCGCCTTCGACCACTCGGCCACCTCTCTAGATGGTCAACAAATATCGATAAATTTTCTTCTTTGTAATTTGGAATTTTTTAAATTTTAAAAATTTTTTTTGCATTAGAGGTTGTGATTTTTGCAATTTCACTTATTTCGACTCTATGAATTTCTGCTAGACGATTTGCAACTATTGGAAGATATGTTGATTCATTTCTCTTACCTCTAAACGGTTGTGGTGCTAAATATGGCGAATCAGTTTCTAAGACTATTTTTTTTAATGAAATATTTTTTACAACTTTTTGAAGATTACTATTTTTAAAAGTTAGAATTCCTCCAATTCCAAGAAACATATTAAAATCAATTATTTTTTTTGCTTGCTTTTCATTTCCAGTAAAACAATGAAATATTCCTCGAATTTTATTTTTATCAAAGCTTTCCAATACTTCAAATATTTGTTCATAAGCTTCTCTGCAGTGTATTACAATTGGTAAATCGAACTTAATGGCCCATTTTATTTGTTTGTAAAAAACATCCATTTGTAATTGCAATTTTGTTTTGTCGCGAAATAAATCAATTCCAATCTCACCAACAGCAATAAAATTTTTTGAATTTAGATAATTAAATACATTTTCAAGTTCAAATTCAAAGTTTTCGTCAACGTGTGTTGGATGAAGTCCAATCATTAGGTGAATTCGCTCAGGAAATTTATTTTTCAACTGAAGCATTTTTTTTGTATAATTTGAATCAATTGAAGGTAAAATAAAAGAAGTAATTCCTTCTGAGATTGAACGTTTTATAACGTCATTGACATCATGTGCAAACTGCTCTACATATAAGTGGGTATGAGTATCAATAAACATATCTTAAAAATAGATAATGAAGCTTATATTTGAAGATAGTGAAAAAAATTACTAATCTATTGTTAAAGAATGGTTACTCAATTGTAAAATTGAAAAAAGTAAGAACCGGACATTTTATTTGTAAAGTACTGGTCAATGAAATAAATGGAAAATTTATTTTAGATACGGGTGCATCTCATACATGTATTGGACTGGAATATGAGAAGTATTTTTGTTTATTAAGTGAAAGTTCAGATGAACTTGCGGCTTCTGCTAGTGATGAGAATATAAAGACAAAGCAAAGTTCAGAAAATTTTTTTGAGATTGGTTCAATCAAAAAGAAACAAAATTTTGTTCTTATTTCACTACAAACTGTAAATTCAGCATTATCAAAGCAAAAGGTGAAACCTGTTCACGGGATAATTGGGTCAGATTTTCTTGAAAAAACAAAAGCTGTTATAGATTATGAAAAAAAAATATTGTTCTTAAAGCTCTAACGCTTTTTTCGCATTACCATCCATTAGTAAATCGACTGGCGACTCAAGTGATTCTTTAATCGCTAATAAAAATCCTACACTTTCCTTACCGTCAATAATTCTGTGGTCATATGATAACGCCAAATACATCATTGGACGAATTTCAACCTTACCGTTAACAGCAATGGGTCTTTGTATAATATTATGCATTCCAAGGATTGCAGATTGTGGTGGATTAATTATGGGAGTGGATAACATCGAACCAAAAACACCCCCATTTGAAATTGTAAAAGTACCTCCAGACATTTCATCAACTGTTATTTCGCCTTCTCTGGCTCTGACAGCAAGTCTTTTTATTTCACTTTCTATCTCTCTAAAATTTAATTTTTCTGCACTTCTTACAACTGGAACCATAAGACCTTTTGGTCCAGAAACAGCTATACTTATATCACAATAATTGTAAAATATTTGATCGCTTCCATCAATTACTGAATTAACATCAGGAAAATCTTGTAATGCTTTAACGACGGCCTTGGTAAAAAAGCTCATAAAACCTAAACCAACACCAAATTTTTTGCTAAATTTTTCTTTAAAATCAGATCTCAAAGAAAAGATTGAAGACATATCAACTTCATTAAAAGTTGTTAGCATTGCTGTTTCATTTTTAACATTCACCAGTCTTTCAGAAACTTTTCTTCTAAGAAGCGAAAGTTTTCTTCTTGAAATACTTCTATCTTGATTGTTATTTTGAGAAGCAAATGTTTTGATAACATCTTCTTTTAATATTCTCCCCCCTTTTCCAGTTCCTTTGACTGATTCCAAATCAATCCCGTTTTCATCAATTATTTTTTTTGCAGAAGGCGAAGGGAAACCATTTGCATAATTAATTTCTTGAATAGGTTTTTCTGATTTAGTGATTGATTTAGCAAAATTTGAAGGTTTTTCTGATTCTTTTTTTGTCACAGAATTTGTATCAATATGGCCAATTACTTCTCCTACCTTAATTGTTTCACCTACTTCAACATTTATGCTAATTATACCACTTTCTTCAGCCGGTATTTCAAGAGTCGCCTTATCTGAATCCATCTCAGCAATTGGTTGATCTTTTTCAACAAAATCACCATCTTTAACAAGCCAATCTGCTATTTCAACTTCAGAAATGGACTCTCCTGGTGATGGAACTTTAATATCTAACTTCATTGTTGCAAATAATTAAGGGATTTAAAGTGAGTTTAAAATTTTTTTAAAAATTAATTTTGATTTTATAGGTTTCCAAATTTTTGTAATTATACTATTTTTAGTCCCCTGATAGGCTTGATTATTCTCGGTATCAATTAATACCCATTTTTCTGGAAATCTAGTAATAATCTTTAATTCAAAATCTTTATCAGCCTCCACAAATTCTCCAAAAACATTAGATTTTCTATGCATAATCATTTCAATCTTTTACAAATATAATCCAAACTAAATTCAGTTCTATCGCATATTATTTTTTGAAATATCAAAAACATATTCAATAATTTCTTTGTGCCTTCTTTTAAATCTTGTAATACTTCCTGCAGCTGGTGAACCATAAAATCTTCTAGATGCAACTCTAAATTCCCTAGATGTTTTTAAATGCAAAAGCAAGTGAGAATAAACTCCCATGTTTCTAGGTTCTTCTTGGGCCCAAATTAGTTCAGCATTTGAATATTTCTGTATGACTTGTTTGATTTCATTTTTAGGTAATGGAAACAACTGTTCAATTCTAATTATTGCTACATCAAACCTGTTTTTTGCTTGCCTTGCTTGAATTAAATCGTAATAAAACTTTCCAGAACAAAATACAACAGACTTAACTTTTTTAGTGTTTACAAAATTATCGTCAATTAGAGGAAGAAATTTACCAGAACTGAGTTCTTCTTTTGTAGCATAAACATCAGAATGTCTTAACAAACTTTTTGGAGTAAATACAATCAGTGGTTTTCGGTAATCTGACTTTAATTGTCTTCTCAAGAGATGAAATAAATTTGCCGGAGTAGTAACATTTGTTACAAACATATTGTCTTTTGCACACAATTGTAAATAACGTTCAATTCTAGCTGATGAATGTTCAGCACCTTGACCTTCATATCCGTGAGGGAGAAATAAAACTAGCCCATTTTGCATTTTCCATTTATCCTCAGCAGAAGATAAATACTGATCTATCATGATTTGGGCTCCATTACTAAAATCACCAAATTGTGCTTCCCATATAGTAAGTGATTGAGGGGATGCGAGAGAATATCCATAATCAAAACCCATAACACCATACTCTGACAATAAAGAATTGAAAATTTTAAACTTTCCCTGTTTACTGTTAATGCTATTTAAAAGAATAAGCTCCTCCTCAGAGTCTTCAACCTTAACTACTGCGTGACGATGTGAAAAAGTTCCTCTTTCCACATCCTGTCCAGAAATCCGGACATCATTTCCCTCGAACAAAAGTGACCCATAAGCTAAAAGCTCAACTAAACCCCAATCAAGTTTATTTTTTTTAAAATACATCTGTTTTCTTTCATCTACCAACCGTAATGTTTTTCTTAAAAACTTTTTGTCGCTAGGTAAATTGGTTATACATTCCGCTATTTTATTTAAATGGGAAATTTTAAAAGTTGTATTAATCTCCTCTATCATTTTTTTTGTTTTAGCCCTAGAAAAACCTTTCCACTCATCCTGCATGAAAGGAGTGATTATTGTGTTTGATGCCTTTTTAGCATCCAAAAGATCGTCTTCAAGACTTTCTTTGTATTCAGACTCCATTTTTAAAATGTCATCTTTTGTTATAACACCTTGCTTTAAGAGCTTTTCAGAATAAATATCTCTTGGATTTTTATGCTTAGCTATAGCTTTGTAAAGTTTGGGTTGAGTAAATCTTGGTTCGTCACCCTCATTATGTCCATATTTCCTGTAACCCAATAAATCAACAAAAACATCTCTTGAAAATTTGTTTCTATATTCAAGGGCAAATTGGATTGAGTGCACAACGGATTCAACATCATCAGCATTGACATGTAATACTGGAGATAAAGTAACCTTCCCCACATCTGTACAATAAGTGCTCGATCTTCCATCAAGATAATTTGTTGTGAATCCGATTTGATTATTGACAATGATATGTATTGTACCACCAGTTTTATACCCATCCAACTGAGCCATTTGAACTACTTCATAAATTACACCCTGACCTGCAATCGCAGCATCACCATGGATTAAAATTGGCATAACCTTTTTTGTATTTCCATTAAAATTTTTCTCTTGTTTTGCTCTAGCAATTCCTGCAACAACTGCATTTACTGCTTCCAGATGAGATGGATTAGGAGCAATATTCATATTAATTTGATGTCCTGCGTCTGTTGTTCTTTTAGAAGTCCATCCCAAATGATACTTAACATCACCGTCAAAAACTTCTTCTTCATAATCCTTACCGTCAAATTCACTAAAAATATCCTGAGCAGGTTTACCGAAAATATTGGTCAATGTATTTAATCTACCCCTGTGAGCCATCCCTACAACAAACTCTTCAACTCCATCTTTTGCCGACTCCTCAATTAATGCATCTAAAGCAGGAATTAGAGATTCTCCCCCTTCTAAAGAAAAACGCTTTTGACCAACATATTTTTTATGTAAAAAACTTTCAAATGTAACAGCTTCGTTCAATTTCTTCAGTATATGCTTCTTCTGTTCATTGTTAAAACTTGGATGATTTCCATTCCTATTAATCCACTTTTGAATCCAATTTACTCGGTTGGGATGTCGAATATACATGTATTCAATTCCAATAGATTCGCAATAGATTCTCTCTAAATGTATTATTATGTCTGACAGCTTTGCCGGTCCAATACCAATTATTTCACCAGCAGAAAATACAGAATGTAAGTCTTCGTGCGATAAATCAAAATTTTCTATTGCAAGTGTTGGCCTGTACTTACGTCGCTCTCTAACAGGGTTTGTTCTAGTAAATAAATGACCACTTCCTCGATAGCCATCAATCAATCTTACAACAGCAAACTCTTTTAAGACATTTTCAGGAATTTCAATTTCACTATTTTTGGCTCCTTTCTCAATTCCAAAATCAAACCCCTGAAAAAAGGCACGCCAACTTGGCTCTACACTATCTGGATTGATGAGATAATCGTCGTAGAGTTTTGCAAAATGTGCCGTATGAGCAGCATTCAGAAAAGAGTATTTGTCCATCTAAACTATTCTCTAAACAAATTTACTGTATTTGTATTTAGCACTGTCACTTTAGTTAAAAAAAAATGTAGATTTGACTATGTTTGCGTTAGTCGATTGTAACAACTTTTACGCTTCCTGTGAGCGAATATTCCAGCCCTCATTAAATGACAAGCCCATCGCTATTCTGTCTAACAATGATGGTTGTGTTATCGCAAGAAGCAATGAAGTTAAAAGATTAGGACTTCCGATGGGTGCACCAGCACATAAATTTTCTTCTTTTTTCAGACAATATGATGTTAAGGTTTTTTCATCCAATTATCCCCTTTATGGTGATATGAGTAATCGTGTAATGGATGTATTAAGGCAATTTACTCCTGAAGTAGAAGTTTACAGCATTGACGAAGCTTTTTTACATTTTCAAGGGTTTGAAAATTACGACATGGAACAATATGCGCGTGAAATGCAAAAACGCGTTTTGAAATGGACGGGGATGCCTGTCAGCATTGGGGTAGGTCCAACAAAAGCACTATCTAAGGTTGCCAACAGAGTAGCAAAAAAATTTAATCATAAAACAAACAATGTATATGTCATAAACTCGAACTTTAAACGTATAAAAGCACTAAAATGGCTACCTATCTCCAGCGTTTGGGGTATCGGAAGACAACATGCTAGAAGACTTGCATTCAAACAAATTGAAACAGCTCATGATTTTACTCAATTAAGCGATGAATGGGTGCGTAAAGAAATGAGTGTTGTAGGTCTAAGACTGAAAAAAGAACTAGAAGGAATTTCAACGATTCCTTTAGAGCTAAAGCGTTCTCCAAAAAAAGCTATTGCAACTACAAGAAGTTTTGAATCGCTAATTGAATCCTACGAGGAAATGCGTGAACGTGTATCTACTTTTGCAAGCCTTTGTGCAGAAAAACTGCGTGCTCAAAGTAGTGATTGTAATGCAGTCTATGTTTTTGTCAGAAGCAATCCTTTTTCAGCCAAACATCCTCAATACAGGAATAGTACGTTAATAGGCATGCCTTTTGCCACTCGTTCAACTTTAACAATTACTAAATATGCCCTGAGAGGACTTGAACAAATTTTTAGAAAAAATATAAAATATAAAAAAGCAGGTGTTATTGTAACTGGAATAGTTCCGAGTAAATCTAAACAAATGACATTATTTGATAGAGAAGATTACAGACATAATTTACTAATGAGTAGTATTGATAAGATACACCAAAGGTATGGTCCACACAAAATAAAACTAGCAAACCAAGACATTAACAGAACTTTTAAAATGAAACAAACTCAATTATCACCTCGTTACACGACAGATGTAAGACATATTATTAAAGTAAAATGAAAAAATCAATCAATCTTGAGTTCTACAGTCCAGAAGTAAATAATAAATTAAATGTATGGTTATCTGAAGAAGGTGTCTCAGCAGGATTTCCTTCACCAGCAAACGATTTCAAAGAGTTAAGAATTAGTCTTGATAAAGTAGTTGTTAAAAATGAGGCCGCAACCTTCTACGCACGAGTTGTTGGACAATCAATGATTGATGCAGGTATTGATGATGGAGACTTGATTGTGATTGATAAAAGCTTAGAACCAAAAGATGGAAAGATTGCGGTTTGCTTTATTGATGGTGAATTTACTGTTAAAAGACTAAAAGTAAGAAAAGGTGTGGTGTGGTTAGTCCCTGAAAACAAAAATTATAAGCCTTTAAAAATCAGCGATGAAAGTGAACTAATAATTTGGGGGATTGTAACACACGTTTTGAAATCTTTTTAGACTTGTTTTCAAACCAATGAAATACATAATGAATGAATCCCATATATTTGTTAATCTTAAATTTTTTATGAGCATTATTAACTTAAAAGAATTCTTCTTATCAATATTTCTTATTGTAAGCGTAAATAAAATATACTCTCAACAAACAATGAGCCCTGTTGATGAAGATTTTGAAGGAAATGTTCAGCTAACAACGAGTGATGTATCTAACTCCGATTTTATTAATGGGATTCGTTGGGTGTCCTGCGTCGGTGATGAAGCTTCAACTATTTCTGTAGTATCCGACCCTTATGACTCGTCTGTTTCCAATAATGTATTAAAATATGAGGATAGTGGTGGGTATTACTCTCAAATCAGATACGAAACTGAAAAAAAAATGGATTTAAGTTCACTAAACAAATTTATCGTTAAGGTTTACATTCCTTCTGAAACAAGTGTTGGAACTTCGAGTGGTGGAAGAGATTATCCTTCATTATCTTTCAGGTTGCAAAACAGAGACCTAGGAGATCCATGGAACTATGAAAAAGCTATCCATAAGAATCTTGAGTATGATAAATGGCAATGGGTAGAGTTTGATTTCAAACAAGAGTTTGGTACAAGTGTAACAGGAAATACTGATTTTGATAGAATTGTGATTCAATTTAATTACGAGGCTAATAATGATTCTGTAATTGGATATTTGGATGATTTAATAGCATCTGAGGGGGGTGATTTTCAAACACCTGAGAGCATGGAGCCCTTAGGTGACGATTTTGAAGGAGATGTTAATGTAAATGGAAGTGACGACAGTGGCACTTGGAGTCATACAGGGAATGATAAAGATTCCACATTCTATCCCACTAACGAAGGAATTAGATACATGCCTGGGGGTGGATCGGATAATGAGCTTGTAAAGTTAAATGTAGTTACTGACCCCACAGACTCAACCAATAAGGTTTTACTTTACGAAGATACTGGTAACTATTATGCTCAAATGAGATATCAAACCTCAAAAAAAATGAATCTTAGCACAAAAAATAAGTTTACAGTTAGAGCTTATGTGCCTTCAGCTTTATCTTCAGGTTCATCATCTGGTGGAAAAACATATCCAGTATTATCATTTAGATTGCAAAATAGAGACATCGGATCCCCATGGAATTCTGAGAAAGCCATACATAAAGAAATTGAATTTGACCAGTGGAATACAGTTGAATTTGACTTTAAAATGCAATTTGGAGAAGATATAACCACAAACTACGATTTTAATCAGATTGTAATTCAATTTAACATGGAAGCTAATAGCGATTCAGTTGTTGGTTATCTTGATGATATCACTGTTAGTGAAGGTGGAAATGCAATCCCAAGTCAGCCATCAACACAGGCTCCTAATCCGGGCTACTCCCCTTCCGATGTTCTTTCTGTATGGTCATCAAGATATCAAGATGGTTATGCTTTTGATAACTTTTCGTTTGGTCAGTCTTCATCAAATGGAAATACATTTAATCCAAATTGGAATCAATCATCAACAACTCTGTCAAAATTTGATGGAGTCAATGAAGATTTAATGAGATTCACAAATTTAACTTATCAAGGCCACAACTTTTCACCATCCCTAGATATTACTGAATTTGATTATATACATTTGGATATTTGGGCAAAAGAAAATGGGTCATTAGAGTTTTATCTTCTTGATGATATAAGCCCAGAGCTTAAACAAAAAATTGATGTGATAGGACAGCAATGGAACACTATTAAATTAAAATTATGTGACTTTGATACATACGATAAATCTTTAAATAAATCAGCTGTAAGAGAGTTCAAGTGGGAAAACAGCGGTGGTACAATTCCACCATCCATTTTTTATGTTGCAAATGTAATATTTTATAAAGACTCTTCAATCGTATGTACAGGAGCCCAGGCTGATCAAGAACCTAATGTTCTTGCTGATAACCCATCAATCAGCAGTGATAATGTAGTTTCAATTTTTGGAGATTCCTACGAGAGTCTAGACTGGTCTGGGGCTTTCAATACTTTTTCATGGAATTCAGGTTCAATCATAATCCCCTATAATTTAAGCGACAATAGCGGAAATCAATTGATAAAATTTAAAGATCTAAACTACGGTGCAGTTGCTCTTGAAGCTACATCTCAAAATAATGGAACCAATCAGAACTTTACAGCAATGACACACATGGTTATGGATATTTGGTCAAAGAATGGAGACTCTTTTCAATTTGTGTTTTTTGACAATGATACTTCTGGAAGTGAGCAAACTTCAGTTTTATCGGTTGGTGAATCTGAAACTTGGAAAAGGATAATTGTACCTTTAACTGATTTTCACTCATCACCTTTGGAACGAGAACTTAGTCTAGCTACTGTTAGCGGTTTTAAATTTGAAAGGGTAAGTACAAATTCAAATATCGAGTTGATGTATATTGATAACTGGTTTTTAACAAATGACTCAACATTAAGTCTAAATTCTCTTGAAACTTTCAAATTTTCCATATACCCAAATCCAGTAAATGAAATAATGACTTTAGAAAATGCAAATTGTAGTGAAGTTGAGATTTATAATCTTATTGGTAAAAAAATAAAATCTGCTACTGTTGTTAATAATAATATTAATCTAGGTGAATTAAATAAGGGAATTTATTTTATCAAAGCAGGTGACAATATTCTTAAATTTTTAAAAAAATAAAAGATATTGAAACAATTTAAATTTTTCTTTTATACACTTATTTGTTCAACGTATTGTTTATCACAAAGTCAACTAGTTTCTGGTGAAATTGTGGATGAAATTGGAGTGCCTCTTCCGGGTGTTACAGTTATCGAATCAGGTACAAAAAATGGAACAACATCTGATTTAGATGGTAAGTACGTTCTAAATGTTTCAAGTTCTAACTCAGAAATTATTTTTTCATACTTAGGTTTTGAGTCTGTAACTAAAAAATTAGAAGGTCAGAGATATTTAAATATTATTCTAAAGACAAGTGTTGAAGAGCTAGAAGATGTTCAGGTTGTAGCATTTCAAAAACAAAAGAAAAATAGTGTAATTGGTTCAATAACCACAATAAAACCTTCGGAGTTAAAACAACCAACTACAAATCTTACAACAAGCCTTGCCGGAAGACTTGCAGGAGTTATTTCATACCAAAGGTCAGGGGAACCTGGCCAAGACAATGCAGAATTCTTCATAAGGGGTGTAACAACTTTCGGATATAAAAATAACCCATTGATATTAATTGATGGTTTGGAAGTTAGTACAAATGATTTAGCAAGAATGGAGCCAGACAATATCGCAAGTTTTTCAATCATGAAAGACGCAACTGCTACCTCGCTGTATGGGTCAAGAGGTGCAAATGGCGTAATTCTTGTAACTACTAAGGAGGGAGTTAAAGGGAAGGCAAAGGTATCATTAAGAGTTGAAAATGCTTTTTCCATGCCTTCCAAAACAAATAAATTTTTAGATGGAGTATCATATATGAATCTTTATAATGAAGCATTACGTTTAAGAGACGAATCGTCTCCATTAACATATTCACGCTACAAAATTGACGGAACAATCAATCAAATTGATGCTAACCTATTTCCAAATGTAAACTGGTATAATGATTTGTTTAAAGACTATACATCAAACAAAAAAATAAATTTAAATGTTAATGGTGGTGGAGAAGTAGCTCAGTATTATTTGTCGGTATCTCACACTAATGAAAGTGGATTGTTAAAAGTGGATCCTCTAAACAATTTTAATAATAATATTGATATAAATAGATCAAACTTAAGAGCAAATATTAATATTGATTTAACAAAAACAACCGAGCTTGCAGTAAAATTTTCTTCCTTGTTCGAAAGATATAATGGTCCGGTTTCCTCCGCAACTGATATTTACAGAAGCGTCATGAATGCCAACCCAGTAAATTTTCCTGCATATTTTAGTAATTTTCAAGGTCAAGAACTTTTTAATCACACTCTTTTTGGAAATAAAGGACTAGGTGGTTTTCCTAATCCCTACGCGGATATGGTAAAAGGTTATCAAGATTACTTTCAAAGTACAATTTTATCTCAAGCACAGCTCAGACAAAACTTAGACTTTATTACTGATGGTTTAGAACTGCGAGCTATGGCTTCAATCAAAAGTTATTCAAGAAATTCAAGTAGCAGACAGTTCACTCCATTTTATTACGGAATTGCTGAAATTGATTCTGATGAGGGTGTGAATTATTCAATTTATCAAATTCAAGAAGGAACCGAATATTTAGAGACACCTTCTGTGAACACTGAAAGTAATAATAACACTTATTTTGAGCTTGTAACTGAATACAATAGAACTTTTAATGAAAGACACGGATTTGGTGGACTTTTTGTTTTTTACAGAAGTGAATCACTCAATACTTTAAATAATGAAAACGCTTATTCAACACTTCCAAGGAGAAATATGGGAGTCTCCGGAAGACTTTCTTATAATTTTAACGAAAAATATTTTAGTGAATTTAATTTTGGCTACAATGGTTCTGAGAGATTCGCAAAAAAAGAACGTTTTGGTTTTTTCCCTTCAGTTGGAATAGGTTGGATAATTTCGAATGAAAAATTTTTTGAAAATTTAAATTCTGTAATTACTCTACTTAAGCTGAGATATTCATACGGTCTTGTTGGAAATGATGGTATTTCGAGTGATCAAGATAGATTTTTCTACCTTTCTGATGTTACTTTTAATAATGGAAATACTGGATATACTTTTGGTAGTGACTTTGGTAATTGGTATACTGGATATAATATCAATAGATATGCTAACCCTGGGGTTACGTGGGAAGTTTCTAAAAAAACCAATTATGGATTGGAGCTTGAGCTTAATAACAATTTTTCAACGCAATTTGAATATTTCAAGGAAAACAGGGAAAAAATTTATCAGCCATGGCAGTACATTCCTGATACTATGGGCCTTACAACTCAAGTTAGCAGTAATATTGGAGAGGTAGATTCTTATGGCATTGATGTTTCTATGGATTATAACAAAGCCTTTTCTTCAGGACTTGTAATTACTGGTAGAGGGAATTTCACATACTCTAAAAATGAAGTAAAAGTTAATGGAGAACCGGATTATTTATATGAAAACTTAAGTAGAATAGGTTATCCAATTAACCAAGAATGGGGATTAATTGCTGAAAGATTATTTATTGATATCTCAGATATTAATAATTCTCCAGAACAATTTAACGGTTTGTCTTCTAGTAGCTCTACATATTTACCAGGTGATATAAAATATAAGGACATAAATGGAGACGGAATTATTAATGAAAATGATTTTGTTCCAATAGGTAAGCCATTCGTACCAGAAATAATTTACGGATTTGGATTATCTGCTAGTTATAAAAGTTTTGATTTTTCTGTTTTTTTCCAAGGCTCAGCTAATTCATCATTTACCATTAGAAAATTTGGTGCCAATGAAGATATTGCTCCATTTGTTGGAGAAAGAAATTCATTAGATTATATAGCTGATAATCACTGGTCTGTAAATAATCCTGATATCTACAGTTTCTGGCCAAGATTATCAACAGAAAGTATTCCCAATAATGATAAAAAATCCACATGGTGGTTAAGAGACGGAGATTTCTTGAGACTTAAAAATATAGAAATAGGATATAGTTTTTCTCCAAAAAAAGGCGTATTTGAAGGTGTAAATACTAGACTATATTTTACTGGAGTTAATCTACTATATTTTAGCAAATTTAAATTATGGGATCCAGAAATGGGTGACAATGGATTAGGTTATCCTAATCAAAAAGTTTTGAATATGGGATTGCAATTAAGTTTATAATTATGAAAAAAATATTATTGATTTTTATAGGTTTTTTAATTATGTCGTGTGATGACTATCTTGATATTGTCCCTGACAAAACACAAGAATTATCTCTTCTTTTCGAAAGAAAAGAAGCAGCTTATACTGCACTTGTAACATGTTACAGTTATATGCCTCAGAATGATGGTATATATTCAACATATGTACTAGCAAGTGATGAATTGACTACTCCTTTTGCAAAAGATACACCAGCAATTGAATTGATGAAGGGAGAACAAAATGCAGACAACCCGATAATGGGTTATTGGTCTGGATATTCAGCATTGGGTAGAGGTCAAGAAAGTTTATTTAAAGGGATTCGTGCATGTAATACTTTAATTCAAAATATTGATAAGGTGTTAGATATGACCACAGAAGAAAAATTAAATTGGAAATCTGAGGCTATTTTTTTAAAAGCATATTACCATTTTCTTTTGTTAATTCACTACGGACCAATACCTATAGTTGATGTTAATTTGCCAATTTCATCTAGTGTTGATGATGTAAAAGTCAGAAGAGAATTGGTTGATGATGTTTTTCAATACATTTTTAATACTGTTGACCTGTCAATAGATGGTTTGATTGAAAGAAATTTAACTACAAATTCGTTTGGTAGAATTGATAAAGTAATTGCAAAATCTTTTAAATCTCGAGTATCAATTTACTATGCGTCTCCTATGTTTAACGGTAATACAGAAATTTTTTCATCTTTTACAAACGAAAATGGTGAACATTATTTCAATCAAATTTATGATGAAACCAAGTGGAATCTTGCTGCTGAATATACGTCTGAAGCAATTCAGGCTTGTTTAGATAATGGATTGTCATTGTATGAATATAATGGTCAACCAGCGGCATATGATTACACTTCGTATAGTAATTCGAATTTTATTCAGAAGTTGTATGACTTAAGATACTTGATTACAGATAAGTGGAATTCAGAACTAATATGGGGTAATTCAAAACCAGTAGGCTCAAATGACGAGTGGTGGAACTTACAGGCAGGTGCATTAATGAAGGACCCATCTGCATCAAGAGTTGAAGCAGCTTGGCAATGGGTAGCTCCAACAATGAGAATGGCAGAGCTATACTACACTAAAAATGGACTACCTATCGACGAGGACATACAATTTAATTTTAATAACAGATATAGTACAACGTATGTCGGAAGTAACCAAATGGAAGAGGCTCAAAGAGGCCAACAAACAGCAATTTTAAATCTTAATCGTGAACCAAGATTTTATTCAAATATTGGATTTGACAGAGGTTTTTATAGGGGTTGGGGTGAGTTATGGAGGTTAAGAATGAAAAAGGGAGAAAGTCATGGTAGAATTGCTAACAGTAGCGATTATCTAACTACAGGGTACTCTTTGAAAAAAATTGTTCATCCAGACTCTGAAGGCGATAGCTATGGAAAGCTTGTTGATTATCCCTGGCCATTGATTAGATTAGCTGAATTATATTTGAGTTATGCTGAAGCATTAAATGAAATAAGCGGACCAAGCCAAGAAGTTTTTGATGCAATTAACAAAGTGAGAGCAAGAGCTGGTATACCAATGATTGATGAAATATGGTCAAACCCAACTTTTGCAAAAACACCTGGGAAACATACCTCAAAAGATGGTTTAAGAGAAATAATTCAACAAGAAAGAATGATTGAGCTTGCTTTTGAAGGGCATAGATATTATGATTTAAGAAGATGGTTAAAAGCGCACGAATATTTTAACACTCCAGTATTCGGTTGGTCTGTGGATGAAAGTGAAAGAGATAGTTATTATCAAAAAATTTTGGTGGGGCAAAGAACCTTTTTGAAAGAAAGAGATTATCTTCACCCAATTAAAACTACAGAACTCACAAGAAATTCAAATTTAATACAAAACCCAAATTGGTAACTATTATGAGTAAACTTCTTAAAATATTAGTATTAATTGTAATGATTTTTGGATGCAAGAATGAAAATTCCTCAGAGGTTTCAATAATTGAAATTATTGAGGTTATTCCTAATAATGGTGGAGGAACTATCTATTACAATTTACCAACAGGTGATATTTTGTATGTCGAGGCTAGTTTTGTAAACTCACAAGGAGAAAATGTAAAAAGAAATTCTAGCAGTTACAATAATTATATTGAAGTTGACGGTTTTGTTGGAGACTCCGAAGTAGAAGTTGAGCTTAGAGCAGTAAATTCAAATGATGAGTCCTCTGAGCCAGTCCTTGTTCGTTTTGTTCCTTTAACTTCATTTGTTTACCTGGTTCAAGACAGCATAGAAATTAGCCCTGATTTGGGAGGAGTTAAATTGACTTGGAACAACCCATCTAATAAAACTGTTTATGTTTATCTCAATATAAATAATGGAAGTGAATCTGAAACTAGAATTTTATCTTCTAAAAGTATAAATCCAAATATTTTTGTTAGAGGTTTACAAGCAATCTCTACAGATTTTTCATCAAGAGTAGAGGACGTTGACGGAAATACAACTGGCGAAAAAAATTTGGGAACCTACACCCCTTTATTTGAACAAAAAATTGAAAAAAATTCGTGGAGATTGGTTTCTAATTTATCAATAGACGGTAACGCTTGGGAAGGTAGAACTACAAATTTTTGGGACGATATTATTGACACGGCTGAAACTAACAATGACAACAGCTATTTCATAATTTGGAGAGATAGAAATAGTGGTACTTTGCAATGGCCACTTGATATTGTGGTTGATATGAATAAAAAGGCAAGAATTAACAGATTTGTGGTTTGGCAAAGAGCATACTGGTATGGTGGACAGGCTGGAGTACCATATTATTATCAAGCTGAAAACTTAAAATCATTTGATTTATTCGTAAGCAATGATGCTTTAAATTGGGATTTGCTTGGTTCGTTTGACTTAGGTAATCCCGCCGTTGATGGTGTAATTCCAGAACAAAGTTTGGAGGAGGCAGCTAATGGACATGAATTTAGTTTAGAAGAGGTTACTGGAGAATTTAGATATTTTAAGTTTTCTATTACATCCAACTTTGGAAGCGATACATATGTACATGGTTCTGAGATTAGCCTCTATGGCATAGATAACCTCTAAATCCACATGATGAAATATATTCCAAAAAAAATAATATTTGGTTTTCTTATTTCGCTTATTCTTTTTACTAAAATTGATGCCCAATATTTAAAAAGATCTGGAAAAGATATTGTTAACGACCAGGGTGAAAAAATAATTCTTAGAGCAATGGGTATTGGAAATTGGATGCTTCAAGAACCATACATGATAAATGCTGTTGGTGCATACTCAGGTCAATGGGAATTCAAGGAAAAAATTGAAACTCTTATTGGGGAAGAAAGAACAGAAAATTTTTATGAAAATTGGCTCAATAATTTTGTCATGAAAGAAGATATTGATTCTTTATCATCGTGGGGGTTTAATAGTGTGCGTCTTGCACTACACTATAATTTATTTACTCTTCCCATTGAAGAAGAACCTGTTAATGGAGAGAATACATGGCTAACGAAAGGGTTTGAACTTATTGACAATGTTGTTTCATGGTGTGAGAGTAATGAAATTTATGTGATATTAGATTTACATGCAGCACCAGGAGGGCAAGGAAGAGATTCAAATATATCAGACAGAAATCCATTAAAACCTAATTTATGGGAGAGTGATTTAAATAAAAGTAAAACCGTAGCGCTCTGGGGAAAAATTGCCGAGAGATATAAAGATACACCATGGATCGGTGGGTATGATCTTATAAATGAAACTCATTGGGATTTACCAAATAATAATCAAGCATTAAGAGATCTCTACATAAGGATAACTAATGCAATAAGAGTGCATGACAGTAAAAGAATTTTATTTATTGAAGGAAATGGATATGCCAATGATTTTAATGGCTTAACACCCGCTTGGGATAATAACATGGCTTATAGTTTTCACAAGTATAAAACATATAATAATATTGCTTCACTTGAATTTGTCCTATCAATACAAAATGAATTTGGATACCCGTTATGGATGGGAGAAGGTGGTGAAAATTCTAATGCCTGGAACACTGATGCTGTAAGGCTATTTGAAGAACTTGAGATAGGCTGGGCTAAATGGACTTATAAAAGAGTTGAGAGTATAAGGAGCCCAATGTCAATAAATTCAAATAACAACTATCAAAACTTGATTAAATATTTTAGAGGAGAAGCTGGGCCTCCAACTGTAGAAAATGCTTATCAAGGATTATTAGATTTAGCTGAAAGTACTAAAATTTCAAATTCGGTTTACAGAAAAGACTATGTTGACGCCTTAATTAGACAACCACATACCAACGAAACAATTCCATTCACATCTAATAATTCAGTGCCTGGGATAATTTATGCATCTAATTTTGATTTAGGTAACAATCATACAGCTTATTATGATGTTAATAGTTATGATTATGAGTACAGTACTGGTGAATATCAACCCACCAATTCTTTTGTTTACAGAAACGATGGAGCCGAGGTAAATACTACAAGCTATAATGAAGGAAATGGATACTGTTTAGAGTTTATTAGCAAAGACGAATGGGCAATATATTCAATAGATGTATTTGAAGACGGTTTTTACGATATTGACATATTTTACTCCTCAGAAGTAAGCAGTGGAAAAATTGGACTTGAAATAAATGAGTTTCCAATATCAAGCCAGATTTCACTGACTGGCACTGGTAGTTATGATACATTTAATGGTAAAAAAATTGAAAAAGTCTATATGAAAAAAGGTATTCAAAAATTTAAATTTATTGCTCAAGAAACTGCATTCGATTTGAGTCATTTTGTTTTTACCAAAAGTGCCAATCAAAATTTTTCAAATTTTAATATTGTCGAATCAAAAACTGGTGATGATTTTAAATCAATTAATATTTATTTAAATCAACCTGCTTCTACAGAAAATATTGATGAAAACTCTTTTCAAGTTTTTAAAAATATTGGTTATGTAAATGTGAATAGCATTGATTATAGTAGTAATAATCAAATTTTAAATTTGAAGTTAGATAATACAATTGTTCCAACCGACAACATAAGGGTAACATATAACTTAAACAACATTTTATCCGAAAATGGACAACAACTTGAGCAATTTAACTTATTTGTTGTGGAGAATAATTCAATTAGTAGCGATAATTATTTCAATATTCCATCAAAGATTGAAGCGGAGGATTTTCATCAAAATGCTGGGCAATGTGTAGCTGGAAATAGAGGATGCGGATTCAGGACAGAAAACTGCTCTGATTTTGGTGGTGGATTAAATTTAGCTTATGCTGACATAGGCGATGCTGTAGCTTACAAAGTTTTGGTTGAAAAATCGGGAAGATATAAAGTCGATTTTAGAATTGCATCTAACTACTCTGAGGGTAAATTAAGACTTGGGTTTAAGAAAATTCAGGAAAATACAGACCTTACTAATCTTTCGAACAATAAATTAATAATTACAACTCCTTATACTAATGGTTGGCAGAACTGGGAAACTGTTTCTGAAGAAATTATTTTAGATGCGGGTTATTATCAATTTGATTTAACTGTAATAAAGCCAGAGTTTAATATTAATTGGATAGAATTTTCATTAGAGGAAGAATTTTTAAGCAATGAAGATGTTAATGAAACACCCGTAAGACTTTATCCAAATCCATCAAGTAGTCATGTATTCATTGATTCGAAATATTCAATTTATAATTTAAAATTATATGATATTACAGGTAAATTGATTGCTTCATATGACGTGGATGCATCAAATAAAACAAAAATTTTTACCGATAATTTGAAAAAAGGTATTTATATCCTAGAAATTAATTCAAGTATAAATAAAGAATTGGTTAAACTAATCAAAAATTAAAAGTACCTCGGGTGGGAATCGAACCCACACGATGTTGCCACCACTGGATTTTGAATCCAGCGCGTCTACCAGTTCCGCCACCGAGGCTTAAGGCTTGTAAATTTATATATTTATTTCATTGTTAGAGGTATCGTCCCACTTTTTGCTCAGTCAAATAAATTCCTAAATTTGCAACCCTTATAACTACTAATGGCAAAAACACGAATCAAATCAAAAATTTTTGCATGTACTCAAAGTGCAGTTTTGGCAGGGAGTATTGCTAAATATTACGGGGTAGACGTTGGTAATGTTATTTTTTCACGCTACAGCGATGGTGAATTTCAACCTTCATTTGAAGAATCTGTACGTGGTAACAGAATTTTTATAATTGGTTCGACACATCCTACATCTGAAAACCTAATGGAAATGTTACTAATGCTTGATGCAGCAAAAAGAGCTTCAGCCAGACACATTACCGCAGTTGTTCCTTATTTTGGGTGGGCTCGTCAAGATAGAAAAGATAAACCCAGAGTACCAATAGGTGCAAAGTTAATTGCTAAATTATTGGAAGCTGCTGGAGCAACAAGAATTATTACTATGGATTTACATGCCGACCAAATCCAAGGATTTTTTGAAAAGCCAGTTGATCATTTATTTGCTTCATCTCTTTTCATCCCATATATAAGCGCATTAAATCTTGAAAATTTAACAATTGCATCACCAGACATGGGTGGGTCAAAAAGAGCTTATGCATATTCTAAGTTTTTAGAAAGTGATGTTGTTGTGTGCTACAAACAAAGAAAAAAAGCAAATATTATTGAATCGATGGAACTTATTGGATCTGTTGATGGAAAAGATGTCGTTCTTGTTGATGATTTGGTTGATACAGCAGGAACATTAACTAAAGCTGCTGATTTAATGATAAGTAGAGGAGCCAGAAGTGTTAGAGCGGTGTGTACTCATCCTATTTTATCTGGAGACGCTTATGAAAAAGTTGAAAAATCTAAACTGCTTGAACTTATTGTCACTGATAGTATACCAGTTAAGAAAAAAAGTAAAAAGATTAAAGTATTGAGCTGTGCTCAATTATTTGCTGAGGTTATGTATAATGTACATCACAATAAATCAATCTCTAGTAAATTTATAATGTAAATTAAATTAATAATGAAATCAATTACCATAAAAGGATCAAAAAGAGAAAGCGTAGGGAAGTCTGCTACAAAAGCCTTACGTAATGCTGGAATGGTTCCTTGCGTGCTATACGGAGGGGATGAACCAGTTCATTTTGCAGCAGAGGAATTAGCTTTTACAAAACTTGTATATACTCCAAATGCACACACCGTGGCTTTAGAAATTGGAGAAAAAATGAAATTTAATGCCATACTTCAGGACATACAGTTTCACCCTTTAACAGATAAAATTCTTCACATAGATTTTTATCAGTTGTTTGATGATAAAGCAGTTTCAATGGATATTCCAGTCAAAATTCTTGGTGCTGCTCCAGGGGTTTTAAATTCAGGAGGTGTTTTATCTAGGAATAAAAGAAAACTTAGAGTTAGGGCTTTGCCAGCTAATCTCCCCGATTTTATTGAAGCTGATATTTCTAATCTTGAACTTGGAAGTAAACTCTATGTCACTGAGCTTGAAAACGAAAATTATAGATTTTTACATCCTGATAATACTGTAGTTTGTCAAGTTAGAACCTCTAGAACGTCATTACAAGTTGAAACGGATGAACAAATTGATGAAGTGGAAGCTGAAACAAAGGATGAGTCTTCGGGTGATGACAAGGCAGCTGAGGAACCTAAATCTGAACAGTAATAGTTAATTACAATAAGAAAATTAAAACTTTGTAAGACGCTTTTTTTAATTTTACAACGTTGATGAAGCTTTCTATCCCCTTTTTATCATTCAAAAAAGAAAATAAGTATAATATGAAGTCATATTTAGTAGTTGGGTTAGGAAATATAGGTTCTAAATTTGAAAAAACAAGACATAACATTGGATTTGATATCGTTGAATATATTGCTAAACAAAAAAAAATTAGTTTCGAAATGTTAAGGTATGGTGAACTTTGTAGTTTCAATTTAAAAGGAAAATCATGCTATATTTTAAAACCAAATACTTTTATGAACTTAAGTGGAAAGTCTGTACTATTCTGGATAAAAAAAAAGAAAATTCCATTAAATAATGTATTAATAATTACTGATGATATTCATCTTGAATTTGGTGTTTTAAGAATCAGAAAAAGTGGTTCTTCAGGTGGTCATAATGGTATTAAAGATATAATAGATAAACTAAACACAGAAAAATTTCCTAGAATGAGATTTGGTATTGGTGCGAATTATAAAAAAGGTGAAAAAGTTGATTATGTTTTAGATAAATGGAATAAAAAAGAGTCAAATATTATATCTAGAGCAATTGAAAAGTCTGCAGAAGCAATATTATATTTTTTAGAAAATGGAGTTGAGAAATCAATGAATCATTTTAACGGAAATGCCTTAAGGTGATGACATATATTATAAGAAATCCAAAACTTCTAAATCTCAATAAGAAATATTTTATAACAGTAGGAACATTCGATGGTGTCCATTTAGGGCATCAAAAGATTATTACTCATTTGGTTAAAAAAGCGAAACAAAAAAACTGTGGAACATTATTGTTAACATTTGATCCACATCCTCGAAAAGTTGTTCAACCGAGCAACGCTCCTATGCTCCTACAAACTATAGAAGAAAGATCTGAAATACTTTCAAAACTTGGCCTAGAAATAATTTTTGTTCAGCCTTTTACCAAAGCATTTTCTAAATTAAATGCGGAAGAATATGTTAAAGACATATTGGTTAATCAATTAAATGTTGAACATCTTTTAGTTGGTTATAATCACAGGTTTGGGAAAAATAGAACCGCAAACATTTTTGATTTAAAAAAACTTGGAAAAAAATATAAATTTTCTGTTGGTGAAATTCAAGCACACATCGTAAACAAAATTACTGTGAGTTCTACTAAAATAAGACATGCTATAAATAATGGAAACATTAAATATGCTAATTCACTATTAGGTCACACATATAAACTAAAGGGAATTGTGATGAAGGGAAGGCAAAATGGCAAGAAAATTGGTTTCCCAACCGCAAATGTTAAAATTAATGAAAGAGAAAAAATACTCCCAAAAAATGGTGTGTATGCAGTGAAAGTAAATTACAATGAAATGACAAATTTGGCAATGATGAACATAGGTACAAATCCAACATTCAGTGGAAATTATATTTCTAACGAAGTTCACTTAATTAATTGGGATGGGAATTTATATAAAAAAGAAATTGAAATTTTTTTCATTGAAAGAATCAGAGACGAAAAAAAATTTAATTCAATTCAAGATTTAAGTATACAGCTTCAAAATGATAAAAATTATGTCTTGAAAAAATTTAAAAATTTAAATTTGTAAAAGTAACTATGATTTCTATTACACATCTTCGTGAAAATTATGATGAAATTTTAATAGCTTTTAAAAAAAGAGATTTTGATGCTAAAAATGTTATTGATAATTTATTAAATGAAGATAAAAACAGAAGGGAAATACAAGTTAAACTCGATAATAAACTTTTTGAATCCAATCAACTTACAAAAGAAATCGGAAAGTTATTCAAAGATGGTAAAACCAATGAAGCCAATAAAAAAAAGAGCTTAAGCTTAAAAATTAAAAATGAATCCAAAAATTTGGTTGAAAAACTTTCTAATTGTGAGCAGAGTATAAAAGAATTACAATATAAAATCCCTAATATTCCTAACATTAGAGTGCCAAACGGGAAATCATCAACTGATAATAAAATAATTTTTGAAAGCAATAAAAAAAATAAAAGTTCAGTTGGGCTTACTCATTGGGAATTAGCAAAAAAATACAATCTCATCAGTTTTGACTTAGGTTCAAAAATTTCAGGCTCTGGTTTTCCTGTTTACATTGGAAAAGGAGCAAAATTACAAAGAGCTCTTATTAATTATTTTATTGATTTTAATACCAAAGAGGGTTACGAAGAAATACAAGTACCTCTTTTAGTCAATTCTAAATCTGCAATTTCTACAGGACAGCTTCCAGATAAAGACGATCAAATGTATCATATTGCTAAGGATAATTTATATCTAATACCAACTTCAGAAGTCCCTGTTACTAACATATATAGAAATACATTATTAAATCTTAAACAACTTCCAATCAAAATGACATCATATACTCCATGTTTTAGAAGAGAAGCAGGTAGTTATGGATCAGATGTAAGAGGTCTAAACCGTTTGCACCAATTTGATAAAGTTGAAATTGTTAGAATTGAGAATCCTGAGTGCTCTTATGATGCTCTTGATAAAATGTTAAACCATGTCAAAAAACTATTGCATTCTTTAGAGTTGCCATATAGAATATTAAATTTATGTGGAGGTGATTTAGGATTTACATCAGCCATTACATATGATTTTGAAATTTTTTCTTCTGCTCAAAATAAATGGCTAGAAGTTAGCTCTGTTTCAAACTTCGAAACTTTCCAATCAATTAGACTAAAATTAAAGTATAGAGATATTAATGGTAAAAATCAATTTGCTCACACACTAAATGGAAGTTCACTAGCGTTACCTAGAGTCATGGCAGGAATTTTAGAAAATAACCAGACTAATGATTCTATAAAAATTCCAAAAGTTTTAATTCCTTACACAGATTTTAAATTAATTAATTAATGCAGATTTACAATATTACTTTTATTGTTGAATCTGTAATTGAACAAAAATGGGCAACATATGTTGACAAAGAATTACTCCCACAAATTTCAAAAAATGTGCATCAGATTGATTTACTAAAAGTTGAATATATTGAAGGAATTCAAGCTGTTAAAGGCTCAACATTTAGCATGCAGTTTTATTGTGTCAAGTCTGAACATTTGGAATGGATAAAAAATATTGGTCACCAACTTGTTATGCAAAAATTAATTCGAAAATTTCCGAAAGATTGGGTAGCCTTTGCAACTAAATTAGAATTTTTAAAGTCTTATTAATGAATGTTAGGCCAAAAAAATATCTTGGACAACACTTTTTAATTGACGCCAATATAGCTAAAAATATTTCCGATGCTATATCTTTAGAAGGATATCATCAAGTTCTAGAAGTTGGTCCAGGAACTGGAAAATTAACATCCCATTTAATCAATAAAAACTTAGATTTAAAAGTTGTTGAAATTGATTCCGAATCTGTAATATATTTAAATGAAAATTTTTCTAATTTAAAGAATAAAATTATTGAAAAAGACTTTTTAAAACTTGACTTTAAAAAAATTTTCAGGGGACAATTTGCAATAATTGGTAATTTCCCTTATAATATTTCAAGTCAAATTCTATTTAAAATTATTGATAATAGAGATTTAATAGTTGAATCTGTGGGAATGTTTCAACAAGAAGTAGCAAAAAGAATCTGTGAAAGTCCTGGAAAAAAATCATATGGAATTTTATCTGTACTAATTCAGGCCTTTTACAAAACTGAATATTTATTTAATGTTTCTAAACATGTATTTCAGCCTACACCAAAAGTTGCTTCAGGAGTAATTAGATTAAAAAGAAAAAAAAAATTTAAATTAAACTGTAATGAAAAATTATTTTTTTTAATTGTAAAAACCTCATTTCAACAACGCAGAAAAATATTAAGAAACAGTCTCAAATCATTTGGAATTAGCTTGATTACAAAAGAAGATAGTATCTTTGAAAAGCGCCCGGAGCAACTAAATGTTTACGATTTTGTAGAACTAACAAGTATAATATCTAATGACACCTTTTCAAATTAGTGAGGAATTAATAAATGAGTTTAAAGTTGATATTGAATCTCATAATATTAACTCTTTAAAAAAAAGAACAAGTGAATATCATTATGCAGATTTAGCTGAAATTGTTGATGAATTAACCACTGAGGAAGGTCTTTATTTAATTAAACTTCTTGATTCTGAAAAAACCTCAGATGTTTTAACTGAGTTAGATGATGATACTAGGGATAATATTCTTGAGTTACTTTCAGTTAAAGAAATTGTAGGTGAAATTGACGAGCTTGACACTGACGATGCTGTAGACATTATATCTGAGCTACCAACTGAAAGGCAAGAGCAAATTTTTGCTCAGATGGGAGATGAGAAACGTATTCAGAATATTAAAGAGCTTTTAAATTATGATGAAAATTCTGCTGGTGGTTTGATGGCAAAGGAACTTGTTAAAGTTAATGAGAATTGGACTGTTACTAAATGTGTAAAAGAGATGCGTCAACAAGCAAGTGAAGTTACACGAGTTCATTCAATTTATGTTATAAATGATAATGAGGAATTAATTGGAAGATTATCTCTAAAAGATTTATTAACAGCTGACAATAAATCAAAAATCAAATCGGTATACATCCCAAAAGTCGATTACGTTTTTGTAACTGATAAAGCTGATGAAGTAGCAAAACTCATGACTAAGTATGATTTAGAAGCTGTCCCGGTTGTAGATAGCAATAAAATCCTT
>PKDV01000065.1 GCA_002862715.1 Flavobacteriaceae bacterium
GGTTCTTTTTTATTAATTTTACTGGGTAATTACAAATTACTCTTAATTGATGCAGTTAATGCATTTGGAAGAGTAATTATAAATCCCCTATATTCAATTTTTTTGGAATCGGAACAAAAATTAATAATTAATGATGGAGATTATCATCTAACTTTACTTTTTATAATTTTTCTCTCAGGCTCTTTAACTGGCATTAGCACCTTGTCATCTATCATCCATAATATTAAAAAAAAGGCGAATGATCAACTTGAAGCAATTTTGATTGGATTTGTTTTTGGTTCACTATTCATATTATGGCCCACAAGCAGATCTAATCTTAAATTTGAATCAACTTTTTTTGATATTTTATTATTAATACTTATTGGATTAATTGGAGTTTTAATTGTATATATATTAGACTATTATGGTCAAAAAAAGTAAACAAATTTTTGGATTACTAGGTAGAAATATCGAGTACTCTTTCTCTAGGGCTTATTTCAATGAAAAATTTTTTAGTCTCGGGCTTTCAGATTATTCTTATCAGAACTTTGATTTACAAAACTTAACTAATGTGTCTGAAATATTTAATAAAAAAAATGTAAAAGGACTCAATGTTACAACACCATTCAAAAAAGAAATCATGGATTATTTGGATTATATTGATAAAATTGCTTTGCAAGTTGGGGCTGTTAATACTATTGTATTTGATAAAAACAGAAAGACAACTGGTTACAATACAGATTGGATTGGATTTAAAAAAAGCATTCAAAAAATTAGTCATAAAAAAATTCATAGCGCCATTATTCTTGGTACTGGTGGCGCATCCAATGCTGTCGCATACGCGCTTGATAAATTGAATATTAGTTATGTGTTTGTTTCCAGAAATAGCAATACAAATTCAATCAATTATAAAGATTTAACAAAAAAATTAATTTCAAATTCTAATTTGATTATTAACTGTACTCCAGTTGGAACTT
This sequence comes from Flavobacteriaceae bacterium, assembly GCA_002862715.1. Taxonomy (GTDB): domain Bacteria; phylum Bacteroidota; class Bacteroidia; order Flavobacteriales; family Flavobacteriaceae. The sequence continues at coordinate 957 of PKDV01000065.1, forward strand.
TTCCAAATATTAACGAAAAACCTAAAATAAATTACAATTATTTTAACTCAAATAATATTTTGGTTGATTTGATTTATAATCCAAAAGAGACATTGTTTTTAAAAGAAGGGAAAAAAGCCGGGAGTACAACAATAAATGGTCTAGATATGCTAATTTACCAAGCTGAAGAATCTTGGAACCTATGGTCAAAACAAAATTCCTAACACATTTATGGAATTTAATATTAAAAGTTATTTAATTCATTTACAATACTAAATAAAAAGACAAATAAATAAATTCGATGAAATGAGTTCAACAGAAGCATTACCAAATAAAATTTTACCAAACAACGATTTGGGAATTATTGAAGAAATAGAAAATGATAATCATACTAGTTATGAATTAATGAATATAAATGAATTGTTAAATCATTTTGAATTTATTATTAGTAGTGGAGAAATCGAGAAAATAAAGACTAAAATAGATTTAATAACGAAGATTTTTAATAAAAAAATAGAGACAGAAATATTAAATCAAAAAGAGAAATTTGTTGATAATGGTAGTAAAATTGAAAGCGTCAATATTAAAACTGCACAACAAAAGTCTTTTGAAAATTTAAGCAAGAAATATAAAAAACTAAAAGCAAGCTATTATAAAAATCTCGATAAAAAAAAAGAAAATAATTTAAAAGCTAAAAATGAAATAATCGAAGAGATAAAAAAATTAATAGGTGAAGAAAAGAATATCAAAAAATCTTATGAAAAATTTATAAAATTAAAATCAGAATGGTATGAAATAGGCCCCGTTCCGTGGAGTAAATCAGATAATTTATGGAAAACATACCATCATCATGTTGGAAGATTTTATGATTTTTTACATCTAAACAAAGAATTAAGAGAATTGGATTTAAAAAATAACCTGTTTGAAAAAAATAAATTATGTGAATTAGCAGAAAAACTTTCAATTAAAGAAGATATTCTAAAATCATTTAAACAATTACAAGAGCTTCACAAAAAATGGAGGTCTGAGTTAGGGCCTGTAGATTCTAAGTATAAAGACGAAATATGGGAGAGATTTAGTCGTGCTACAAAAAAAATAAATGATAGGAAAAAATATTACATTAAAAACCAAGATGAAATAATTAAAACAAATCTCAAAAAAAAGAAATTACTTCTTGAAAAAATTAGAAAATTAATATCCACTGAAATTAATAGCACTAAAATACATAAGATAAATAATGATTATGAGACAATAAAAGATTCATTTATCAATATTGGTAGAGTACCAAAAAATGAAAATAAAAAAATTTGGACTGAATATAGATTACTTCAAAAAGAATTTAATAAAAAAAGAAATAAATGCTATAGGAAGATTAAACAACAATTAAACGAAAACCTAACAAAAAAAAGAAGCTATATTCATGAGGTTGATGAAATAATAAAATCAAAAAAATTAAGAAATCAAACAAAGAAAATTATTGATTTACAAATAAAATGGAAAGAAATTGGACCCATTCCCAGAAAATATAGAAATACGTATTGGAAAGATTTCAAGGAAAAATGTAATCTATACTTTTCACTTTTAGATAAACAAAAAAAAGATGAAAAATTATTTCAAGAAAAAAATTACTTAAAGAAAAAAGATTTATTAAAAAAAATTAGTCAACAAAAAAAACAAACAGAAGAAAATTTTGAACTAAATAAAATTAATAATTTATATAATGATTGGTACACTATTGGAAATGTTCCTGAGAACAAATCAAAAATCGAAAAAGATTTCAATAAATTAATTAAAAAGTTATACCAAGACTCTGGAATGAAAAATGATGAAATAAATAAAAAGTATTTTAATTCTAGTGTTGAAAAAATTAAAGGTGACAATGAAAAAATAAAAAAAGAAATTGGTATAACGATGACCAATATTAACCAAATAAAAAATAAAATTAACCAACTAGAAAACAACCTCTCGTTCTTCAAAAATCCTCATGATAATAATGCAGTTATAAGAAAAGTAAAAACTGATATCGATAAATTTAAAATTGAACTTGGGGAATTAAATGACTATAAAAAAATACTCAAGACACTATAAATTATTTATATATTTTTTTTGACTGATCCCAAAGTTTATCCCAATCATTAGTGTTAATATTTTCAATGTCAATATTGTTTTTTTTTATCGATTCCTCCATGAATTTAAATCTTTTTATAAACTTTAAATTACTCTCTTGAAGAGCATCATCTGCATTAACCCCAATAAATCTCGAAAAATTTACAATAGAAAATAATAAATCTCCTAGCTCAGATTTCATTTTTACAGTATCTTTCTTTTGGATTTCATAATCCAATTCTCTTAGTTCTTCAAAAATCTTATTTTTAACATCCACTTTTGATGTCCAATCAAATCCTATCCCACTAGCTTTTTCTTGAACTCTTAATGCCATTATCAAACTGGGTAGATTTTTTGGAACTCCAGATAATATTCCGTCTTTTTTTTCTTTTTTCTTTATTCTTTCCCAATTGTATTTAACCTCTGCTGCACTTTTTACATTAATCTTACCATAAACATGAGGATGTCTTTTTACTAATTTTTTACATATAGAATTTGCAACATCTGAAATATCAAATAAATTTGATTCACTTGCTATTTTTGAATAAAAAACTATATGCAATAAAATATCTCCTAATTCATTTTTTATATCATCTGAATTGTCGGATAATAACGAATCACTGAGCTCATAGACTTCTTCAATTGTCAAATGGCGTAAAGATTCAAAAGTTTGTTTTTTATCCCATGGACAAGCTTCTCTTAAATCATCCATTATTGACAACAAATTGTCAATAGATTTTAATTCTCTTATTCGTTTTTTGTTCATTTAGTATATCTGTTATTATCAAATTTCATTAAGTAATCAACATTAATATTACCTCTCGAAATTTTCAATAATTTATTTTTTAATAGTTTTTTCTTTAAAGCTGACAATTTATCTGTAAATAGAATTCCCTCTAAATGATCATATTCATGTTGAACAATACGTGATGGAAAACCGGATATATGTTCGGTAATTTCTTTAAAATATTGATTTTGGTACTTAATTTTTATTGTTGTAGGTCTGGTTACATCTCCCCTAACGTCTGGAATACTTAAACATCCCTCATTAAAATTTTCTAAATCATCGCTTTTTTGTAATATTTTTGGATTTATAAAAACTTTTTTAAAACCTTTTAACTCATTTTTCTCGTCCTCAGTCAGACTAGCTTCAACTGAAAAAGGACTTCCATCAACAATAAACAATCTAAGCGATTTACCAACTTGAGGAGCAGCAAGACCAACTCCATTAGCCGCATACATTGTTTCCCACATATTTTTTAATAAAATTTCAAGATCTTTAGAACTACTACTTATTTCCTTAGCTCTTTGCTTTAAAATCGGATCTCCGTATGCAACGATTGGTAAAATCATATTTTTTTATATTTATCTAAGAAATCTTGTAAAATTATAGTTGCGCTTATTTTATCAATTATAGATTTATTATGTCTAATTTTTCTTTTAGCACCAGAATTTATTAAAAATCTTTTTGCAATTTTTGAAGTAAATCTCTCGTCATGTCTATGAACTTTTACAGATGGAAATCGTTTTTTAAAATCCCTCGAAAATTTTTTTATTAAAGATTCTATTTGAGAATTCGAATTATCCTTTTGTTTTGGTTCACCTATTACAAAAATTTCTGGTTTATTAATTTTAAAAAAATCGTTTAAATATTCAAATATTTTTTTTGTTGGAACAGTATCTAAAGCAAAAGCACATGTATTTAAAGAATCTGTGATAGCTAATCCACATCTTTTTTCACCAAAGTCTATAGACATAAAAATTCCCATTATACAAATGTATGGAATGAATTGTTTGGAATCTATTGTCATGTTATTTTCTAAGAATGTATATTTGAAAAAAACATAATGTTAAAAACTTTAATTGAATCTGCGTGGAATGATAGAAGTCTCTTAAATAAAGAAAATGTCAAAAATGCTGTATTTGAAGTTGTTGAAAACCTAGATAAGGGTACAATTAGGGTTGCTGACTATTCTGACAATGGATGGCATGTCAACGAATGGATTAAAAAAGCTGTAATATTGTACTTTCCGTTAAAAAAAATGGAAACTATTGAACTGGGGCCATTCGAATATCATGATAAAATTCCATTGAAAACTGGTTTCAAAGAAAAAGACGTTAGGGTTGTTCCGAATGCAGTTGCAAGGTATGGTTCATATATTTCTAGAGGTACAATTTTAATGCCATCATATGTTAATATAGGAGCATATGTAGATGAAGGAACGATGGTCGATACATGGGCTACTGTGGGTAGTTGTGCTCAAATTGGTAAAAACGTACATCTAAGTGGTGGTGTTGGAATTGGTGGAGTATTAGAACCTATACAAGCCTCGCCTGTAATTATAGAAGATAATGCATTTATAGGTTCAAGGTGCATTATCGTTGAAGGAGTTAAAATTGAAAAAGAAGCTGTCCTTGGGGCCAATGTTGTATTAACAAGCTCCACAAAAATATTTGATACTACGTCGAAAAATAATAAAGTATTTAAGGGTTTAGTACCATCTAGGTCAGTAGTTATTCCCGGAACATATCCAAAAAAATTTAATGGAAGTGAATTTCAAGTACCATGTGCATTAATCATTGGAAAAAGAAAAGAAAGCACAGACAAAAAAACTTCTCTAAACGATGCCCTCAGAGAAAATGAAGTAAGTGCTTAGTACTCATGATTAGTGTAATTATATCTCACTATGATAAAATTGATAATTTATCAATTATTTTAGATGCATTTAAAAGACAGAGTTGTACAAACTTTGAAGTTATTATTTCTGAAGACGGTAACAATAATAAAACAAAAAAATTTTTAAAAACTTTAAAATACTTTTTTCCAATTAAACATACCAGTCAAAAAGATATTGGTTTCAGAAAAAATCGCGCACTTAACAAATCCATAAAAATTGCTGAAGGAAATTTTATAGTGTTTATTGATGGTGATTGCATACCGCACATGCATTTTATCAAGGAATATTATAAATACAAAAACTTAAATTATATATTTTACGGTAGAAGGGTAATGCTTTCTAAATGTCTTTCTGATAGAATTTTAAATAAAGAAAAATTTAATAAGCCAAAACTTTTGAATTTAATATTAAGTAATTGTAAATCAGCTAAAGAAGCCATCTATTCCCCCATTTTTAAACTCCACTTTAAAGAGAGAGGACTAAAAGGTTGTAACTGGGGAATTAAAAAAGAAGAATTGATAAAAGTAAACGGATTTGATGAATCATTTGTACACGCAACTGTGGGTGAGGATGATGACATTGAATGGAGACTAAAAAAGATTGGTCTTAAAAAATTCTCAATGAAAAATAAGGCAATTGTATATCATTTATTTCATGAGAGAAAATATTATGATAGCGATAGAAGAATTAATCTGAAAATTATGAACAAAAACAAGCTGAATAATTGTTTTGTATGTAAAAATGGACTTATAAAAAATTAAGGCAACTTCATTAGATTATAATTTTTATGACCACTAACAACTTTTCCACCGAAAAAAAATCTTTCGATAAAAATTATTAATCTATATTTAATTTTCTCATGTTTTGCCTTAGGTCTTCCTAAAACAGCAGGACCAGAAAATCTTAAACTCTTCTCCCAGTATATCTCTCTAATTTTTTTTGACATTACAGAAGGATGTTTGTCTTTAAACTTTAGACAAAAATCAATTCTTCCATAATCATACTCTTCATCGTATTTTCTGTACTCATGCTTAGTTGATTTAATTCCTCGGTGTGTAATAGAAAAATATTTTCTTTTTTTTAACATAAGTTTTGGTGGTCTGACCCATCCATAATGATATATACTAGCATTTAATTTAATAACATTAAGTTTTGAACTTCCAGATTTGTTCCTGTAATTAACACCATCGAAATTTGGAATTTTTCTAAAAGACTGAGCAGATTCAAATGAATGAATTTGATTATTGTTTCTAATAATTCTAATTTCATAAGGATACCAGCAGTGATCCCTGAAATAGTAGTTGTAACTACCGTAAAAATGAAAATACGAAAAGAGAAAGCCGTCTACGAATAAATTTGCTTTATACTTTTTACAATTAAAAATAATTTCTTCATAATCTTTCTCATGAATAAGTTCGTCGCCTTGTAAATAAAGCAACCAATCCCCTTTACAAGCATTTTTTGCAATATCAGTTTGCTGTGCATGAATCATACCTCGGGGATATTTTTTAGTGTCCCATTTGGTTTTTATTATTTTAATTTTATTAGAATTAATTTTATTAATGATTTCTTCTGTATTGTCATCTTTATCACCCTCGCCTAAAGCGATAACGAATTCCTCAACTATTGGAAGAGCCGAAAGAATCGATTCTACTACTGGATAATAAAGTTTTGAAGTATTTCTTAGAAAAGTAAATCCGCTTATTTTCATTAATTCAAAATTACATTTTTACAGTCATTACATAAAATACAGTAGATTTGTTTTATGCGTTTGGGATTTGATGCTAAAAGAATATTCCACAACCAAAGTGGGTTGGGAAACTATGGCAGAGACCTTGTTAGGATATTGTTTGATAATAACAAAAAAATTAAGTACGTATTATTTAATCCAAAAAAACAAAACAAAATAAAATGGAATATTGATAAAAAAATTATTGAATCTAACCCTAAAGGAATATGGAAATATTTTAGTTCATTGTGGAGACAAGGTCCGATAAATAAAGAAATAAAAAAAAATAAAATTGATATATATCACGGATTGTCAGCAGAATTACCGTTTAGAATCAAATCAAAAAGTATTGTAACAGTTCATGATTTAATATTTTATAGGTTTCCCGAGTTATACAATCCAATTGATGTTTTAATCCATAAAATCAAAATAAAACATGCTGTTAATAATGCGACAAGAATTGTTGCTATTAGTAAACAAACAAAAAAAGATTTGATAAGTTTTCTTAAAGTTGACAAAAATAAAATTCATGTAATATATCAAGTGTGTAATCCAATTTTTAGAAAAAAAATTACAAATTCTCAAAAAGATTTAGTTGTTAATAAATTTAAATTGCCTGAAAAATTTGTATTGTTCGTGGGGACATTAGAAAAAAGAAAAAATCCATTAATTATCGCAAGAGCGTTAAAAAAAAGCAATTATAATATGGTTTTCATAGGAAAATTAAAAAATGAAGGAAAGAATCTTAAAAATTATATTAGAAAAAATGGAATGGTAAGTCGAGTAAAGTTTATACATAACATTTCAATTGAAGATTTATCAATTATTTATAAAATTGCTACAGTTTTTTGTTACCCTTCAATTTTCGAAGGTTTTGGAATTCCTATAATTGAAGCATTAAGTTCTGGAATTCCAGTAATAACTTCTAAGGGAGGTTGTTTTAATGAGGCTGGTGGGCCATTTTCTGAATATATAAATCCAAAAGATAAAGATGAGTTGAGAAACAAAATTGATATGATTTTTAATGAATCAATTAAAAAAAGAAGAGAACGTGCTATTAACGGGTTTAAATATTTGAAAAAATTTGACGAAAAAATTATTTCAAATCAATGGATAAATTTATACGAATCAATTCATATGGATGAGTAAAATATGTTTTTTTAATACCGCAATGGCTTGGGGTGGTGGAGAAAAATGGCATTATGATATGGCAAGTTATCTCACTTCTCAAGGCATTTCAGCATTATTTATATGCAAAAAAAATAGTGCTCTTCACAAAAAGTTAAAAATTAGTGATATTCCTTTTTATTTGATTAACATATCTAATACTAGTTTTTTGAATCCATTCAAATTATTTAAACTTAGAAAAATTTTTCAGAATAATGATATTGATACAATAGTTTTAAACTTATCTCAAGACTTAAAATCAGGAGGTATTTCTGCAAAACTTGCTAATGTTAATAGAATAATTTACAGAAGGGGTAGTGCTATTCCTGTGAGAAATACATTCTTAAATAAACTAATCTTTAAAATGATTGTTGATGAAATTCTTGTTAACTCAATTGAAACTAAAAAATGTATACTTAAAGAAAACTCAAAAATTTTTCCAGAACAATTCATAAAAGTAATTTACAATGGAATTGATTGTCAAAAATTCATTGAATCTGAGCATAAAAATCTTTACAAAAGAAAAAACAATGAGGTTGTTTTAACAAATTTAGGTAGACTAGAGCAACAAAAAAATCAAACGTTTTTAATTGAAATTGCTGCAGAATTAAATAGAAGAAATATAAACTTTCACATGCTAATTGGTGGTAAGGGAAGGTTACAGAAAAATCTTGAAAAAAAAATTAAAAAATTAAAACTCAATGATAAGATTGATTTGTTGGGTTTTGTAAAAAATCCAAAAAATTTATATGAAAGTGGAGACATATTTTTATTACCCTCATTTTGGGAAGGTTTTGGATATGTTATTGCAGAGGCTGGAATATGTAAAAAGCCAGTGATAGCATTTGATATCAGTTCGAATCCTGAAATTATTATAAACGGCAAGACAGGTTTTTTAGTTGAAAAAAATAATGTTCAAAAATTTTGTGACAAAATTGAATTTTTATGTGAAAACAAAAAAGAAATTAAAAATATTGGAAATAACGCGTTCAATCATATTCAAAATTGTTTTGACATTTTTAAATTAAAAAAAACAGTTTTAAAATATCTAGTTGAAAGAAATAGAAAAAAAATTACTGCAATCATAACAACCTTTAATGTTGAAAATGAAATTTCAAATTGTCTTGATTCAATAAAATGGGTTGATGAAATTATTATTGTTGATTCGTTCAGCACTGATTGTACTGAAAAAATATGCAAAAAATATGGAGCTAAAATTTTTAAAAGAAAATATAAATATGCTGCTGAACAAAAAAATTGGATTTTAAAAAAAATAAAAAATCCTTGGGTAATAATTTTAGATTCCGATGAGATACTTGAACCGGAATCTAAAAATGAGATATTAAAAATTTTAAATACCAGACCAAAGTTTACCGCTTATTGGATTAAAAGAAAAAATTATTTTTTAGGTAAAAAAATAAATTTTAGCGGTTGGCAAAACGATAAGGTGGTAAGATTTTTTAACAAAAACTTTCATAAATACGAAAATAAAATGGTACATGCAGAAATTGAAAAAAAAACTCAATTTGGAGTACTAAGTTCTAAAATTATACATCATACTTCAACAGACATTAATATTTATTCAAAAAAAATAAGGCGCTATGCAAAATATGCTTCTATTGAACATATTAATGAAAATAAAAAGATAAATTGGTTTCACCTTTACATTAAACCATTTCACAAGTTCATATATAATTTTATTTTTCGAGGTGGATTTTTAGACGGAAAAAATGGTTTTATTATTTGTTATTATAAATTTTTAGAATCTTTTTTAAAAGCAAAATTTGTATTAAAAGATGGAAAAACTAATAAATAAGCAGACTAAAAATTTAAAAAAGGGAAAAATTATTTTATACCCCTCAGACACTATCTGGGGTTTAGGATGTGATGCAACCAACGAAATAGCTGTTTCAAAAGTTTTTAAAATCAAATCTAGACCCCTAAATAAACCTCTTCTGATTCTTGTTCCTGATTTATCAATACTTAAAAAATATATTCAAGATTTTCCTGATGAGGCACTTGAAATAATAAATAAAAAAGAACCAACAACAATTATTTATCAAAATGGGAGAAATCTACCTCAAGGTATTATTGCACCAGATGGGAGTGTTGGAATAAGAATCCCAAAAAAAGGTTTTGCACTAGAACTAGTTAAAAATTTTGGGAAACCAATTGTTAGTACTTCTGCAAACATCAGTGGAAAGAAAATTCCAAAAAATTTAATGGAAATAAGTGACGAAATTTTGTATCAAGTTGATGATACAGTAAATTTGGAAAAAAATAATTTTTCTACAAAACCTTCTAATATTGTAAAGATTACTTCAGAAGGTAAACTAATTAATATAAGATGACTAAAACAATTCTGGAAGCAAAAAAATTAGTTCAAAATAATATTTTTTATAAAATTAGCGATATCTCCGAAAATTTAGGTTTTGAAACTTATGTCGTTGGTGGATTTGTGAGAGATTCCTTAATAAAGAAGTCTCAAACTGATATAAAAGATTATGATTTTGTAACTGTTGGAAGTGGAATAAAACTTGCAAATAAAGTTGCTCAAGCATTGGAGGGAAAAAATAAAGTTCAAATTTTTAAAAATTTTGGAACTGCTATGATAAGTTGGAAGGACTATAATTTAGAATTTGTTGGAGCTAGAAAAGAGAGTTATTCAAAAAATAGTAGAAATCCTGTTGTTGAAAATGGAAGTTTAATTGATGATCAAAAAAGAAGAGACTTCACTATCAACTCTTTATCAATTAGTTTAAATAAGAACAACTATGGAAAACTAATAGATCCTTTCAACGGCCTAGATGATATTAAAAATAAAATAATTAAAACCCCTCTAAATCCTGATCAAACATTCTCAGATGATCCACTACGAATGATAAGAGCTGTCCGCTTTTCAACAAAATTAAATTTTAACATTGATAATGATTCAATGAAATCTATAATTAAAAATTCAAATAGGATAAAAATTGTATCCAATGAAAGAGTTGTTGATGAATTACATAAGATTTTAAGTTATTCCAAACCGTCGATTGGTTTTAAACTTCTAGAAAAATTAAATATTTTAAAACTAATTTTACCAGAACTAACAAATCTTAAAGGAATTGATGAAATTGAAGGACAAAAACATAAAGATAACTTTTATCATACCTTAGAAGTTGTTGATAACATAAGCGATTACACCAATAATGTTTGGTTAAAATGGGCAGCTCTTTTACATGACATAGGTAAGCACCCTACTAAGAGTTTTAATAAAAAAAATGGATGGACGTTTCATGGTCATGAATTTGTTGGTTCAAAAATGGTTTACAAATTATTTAAAAGATTAAATATGCCACTTAATGAAAAAATGAAATATGTTCAAAAACTTGTTTTATTAAGTTCAAGGCCTATCGTAATTTCAGAAGATAATGTCACTGACTCAGCCGTTAGGAGATTAGTTTATGACTCTGGCGACCTTATTGATGACCTGATTTTGCTTTGCAAAGCAGACATAACCACAAAAAATATCCATCGATTTGAAAAATATCACAAAAATTTTGAAATAGTAAAAAAGAAAATAAAAGAGGTTGAGCAAAAAGATAAAATAAGAAAATTTCAGCCACCAGTTTCGGGAGAAGAAATTATGGAATATTTTGGTCTTAATCCATGTAAAGAAATTGGAGCTATAAAAGAAGCAATTAAAGAAGCAATTCTAGAAGGTATAATTGCTAATGAGCATAAACCTGCGTTTGATTTTATGGTTAAAAAAGGAAAGGAAATGGGTCTAGGAAATTAATCGTGATAAAAAAAATTCAATTTTTTTCAAAAATTTCAATAATTCTAGTTTTTCTTGTTATTCTTGCTGGATCAACAGTGCGAATGACAGGCAGCGGAATGGGTTGCCCTGATTGGCCAAAATGTTTTGGATATTATATTCCACCGACAGATATTTCCCAAATTTTATTCAAGTCAAATAATGATTACTTAAAGGGTCAAATGATTTTATATGATAAAAAAAAATTACTTGTTGCTAAATCTGACTTTATAAGCAATGATATAATTAATTTAGATAATTGGAAAGTATATGAAAAACATGACTATGTTCTGTTTAACCCTGTACATACATGGTTTGAATTTATTAATCGCTTATTAGGAGCAGTTTTAGGATTATCTATTTTAATATTATTTCTTTTTAGCCTGAGTTGTTGGAAAAACAAACCAATTATTTTTATTACATCTCTCCTTTCACTCTTAGCAGTTTTATTTCAAGCATGGTTAGGAAAAACTGTTGTTGATTCAAACCTTGCTCCATATAAAATTTCAATTCACATGCTAATGGCGCTTGTTCTTGTTGGGCTTTTGCTATGTGTTCGTTCATTTTCAAAAAGATTAGACTTCAAAATAATTTTAAATAAACCCACAACTCTTTTAATTTACTTTTCTTTTTTATTAACTATAATCCAAATAGCATTGGGGTTACAAGTACGTGAATTTATTGATACACAAATTGACAAATGGGGTTATGATTTTTCAAATTATTGGTTATTATATCCAGAAAATAATTTTTATGTCCACCGAAGCCTCTCTGTTTTAGTTTTAATTAGTAATTTCTTAATTTATTATCTAATTAAAAAACAAGGAAGTCAGCTAGCATTTATTAATAAAATCATTCTATTAATTTCAATAGAAATTGTTCTTGGAATCTTGATGTACTATTTTGATTTTCCATTTGCATCGCAACCTCTGCATCTACTTGTAGCTACATTTCTTTTTGGAATTCAGTTTTATTGGATTTTAAGAATTAATAAAATAACATATGGTTTATCAATTTAGAATAATACTTGACGCTGAAGATGATGTAATAAGAGACATCGCTATCAAATCAAATTCAACTTTTGAAGATTTTCATCACTCAATTATAAAATCATTTGGATTCAATGGTTCTGAAATTGCTACATTTTATGTAAGTGATGATAATTGGAATCAAGGTGAGACCATATCATTACTTGAGATGAACACAAATGATTTAATCATGTCTAACATAAAGTTGGAAGAAATTTTTAATAAGAATAATAAAATGTTATATGTGTACGACTTCTTAAAACTATGGACATTTTTTATAGAATTGAATAAAAAAATTGAAGTAGATGATAAAAATAATAAGCCCAGGTTGATTTTTTCTCATGGAGTACTTCCCGAAAATCCACCAGAAAAAAAATTCATTCGTGATAAAACAAAAAATTTAGATTTTGAGAATGATTTATTTGATGATTCAAATATTGATAGTTTTGATGAAAATTATTACTAATTTCTGATGCTTAGCATCTGATGATTTTCATAGTTTCTCTTTATAAAATTAAAAGATGCTTTAAGAATTTCACCCATCGAGTTACTCTTTTTAAACATAGAATAACTAGTTAACTTAAAAATTTCATTTCTTAATTTAAATATATTTTCTTTAGTAGAAATATGGTCGTTTAACATACACTTTAATAGGTGAGTAAGACGAGACTCATTTGAAAGAATTCTTCTTGCAACAATAGCTCTTTCTTCAATTTTATACTGATCGACAGATGACTTACTCAAACAATTCTTAACAAGTTCAACCATTTTTAAGTTTTCTTTAAAAAATTGTGGTCTATAAACTTTTAAATTTCCCTCGAACGACTGTTGGTCAAAATCAATCGATCTAATTTTATAAATTACCTTGTCAAAATCATGAATTGGTGTTATGACATAATTATAGGATCTCATGTCCCCAAGTAGTCGTATCATACATCTTTCATTAAATTTTACAAAAGATTTTGCAATTTGATTTTTTTCAACTTTTGAGCACTTTATTAACATTTCGTTAATAAAATCATCTCCTGGTATTCCTGCTATGTGCTCCTCTATCAGTGTATTTTGATAAACTAGAAAATTTAAATTGTAAGGAGATAACATATGTTCAAGTTCTAAACCATATATTCTGGATGCATCCCCTTTTTTAATATAGAAATAGGTAAAGTTATCATTGATTATGTTTCTTACTTTAATTCGAAAGGGTTTTGAATTTCCAAACGTACAATAGTCAACAGCATCTATATTTAAATATGGTTCAGTAGTGTTACTACCATCCGAATGTAGTAAAGAGTAGACTTCTTTAAGTTTTTTGTCAATTTCAATCCTATCACTGTCAGAGTAAAATACTCTCACCCACAAACTATCATTGTCTTTTTTATTCATTAAGGCTGTTGAACCATGAAAAGTTAAAAGATCTTTGTATTCAATTGGTATTTTAGTGTAACGTGAAAACAACTCTAAGTAGTCTTTTAAAAAAGTAATTATAGAAAAACAAGGTTTTTTTCTAAACATCAATTTGTCTAACATATTTCAAATTTATGATTTAAAAAAAATCATTTCAAATTGAAAAAAAAAATTAAATGTTTTTATTTTTGATACAGCTATGAAATTTCAATTAAGTTCTGATTTTAAGCCAACAGGTGATCAACCTAAAGCAATCGAGGCATTAAAAAATGGAATTAACAACAACGAGAAGTTTCAAACCTTACTCGGAGTAACAGGCTCTGGAAAAACATTTACAGTTGCTAATGTAATTAATGAAATTAATAGACCTACATTAGTTCTTGCTCATAATAAAACATTAGCAGCACAGCTATACTCTGAATTTAAACAGTTTTTTCCAAAGAATTCTGTAGAATATTTTGTTTCTTATTATGACTATTATCAACCGGAAGCATATATCCCTGCTAGCGGAACATATATTGAAAAAGATTTATCAATTAATGATGAAATCGAAAAATTAAGATTAAGCACTACTTCTTCACTTCTTTCTGGAAGAAAAGATATAATTGTAGTTGCATCAGTCTCATGTTTGTACGGAATAGGTAACCCTATTGAATTTAAAAAAAATATAATTCATATTTCTAAAAACTTGGTCATTGCTAGAACAAAACTTTTGAATAATCTCGTTCAAAGCTTGTATAGTAGGACAACTAATGAATTCAGCCATGGTAATTTTAGAGTTAAGGGAGATATAATTGATATATATCCAAGTTATGCAGATAATGCTTTCAAAATTCATTTTTTTGGAAATGAGATTGAGGTAATTGAATTATTTGATCCAATCACTAATAAAATTTTAGATTCAGTAGATAATTTATCAATATATCCAGCAAATATGTTTGCTACATCTCAAGATGTTTTACTAAATACAATTCATCAAATTCAAAATGATTTGAAGAATCAAATAGATTTTTTTAAAAACTGTGGAAAACATTTAGAAGCTAAAAGATTAGAGGAAAGAACAAATTTTGATTTAGAAATGATAAAAGAATTGGGTTATTGCTCAGGAATTGAAAATTATTCAAGATATATTGATGGAAGAAAACCTGGAACGAGACCATTTTGTCTTTTAGATTATTTTCCAGACAATTATTTAATGGTTGTAGATGAAAGCCATGTAACTTTATCGCAAGTTCATGCTATGTATGGAGGAGATAGAAGTAGAAAAGAAAATTTAGTTGAATATGGTTTTCGCCTTCCGGCTGCAATGGATAATCGACCCCTAAAATATGAGGAGTTTGAAAATCTACAAAATCAAGTTATCTATGTTAGTGCTACTCCTTCTGACTATGAACTCACTAAAACTGACGGTTTTTATGTTGAACAAATTTTAAGACCCACGGGCTTACTTGATCCAATAATTGAGATAAGACCATCTGAAAATCAAATTGATGATTTAATTGAAGAAATTCAAATTAGAAATGAAAAAAATGAAAGAACATTAGTAACAACATTAACTAAAAAAATGGCTGAAGAATTGACTAAATATCTAACTCGTATTGACATTAGATGTCGTTACATTCACAGCGATATTGATACTATTGAGAGAGTTGAAATAATTCATGAGTTAAGAAAAGGGATGTTTGATGTTCTAATTGGAGTCAATTTACTAAGAGAAGGACTTGATCTTCCAGAAGTTTCCTTAGTGGTCATTCTTGATGCTGATAAGGAAGGTTTTCTTAGATCAGCAAGAGCATTAACTCAAACTGTTGGAAGAGCTGCGAGAAATGTTAATGGGATGGCTATTATGTATGCTGATAGAATTACAAAAAGTATGAAAAAAACAATAGATGAAACCAATTACAGAAGAAAAAAACAATTAGAGTATAATAAATTAAATAATATTACACCAAGTCCTCTGGATAAAAATATTGAAGATATTTTTGAGAAACTTGAAAAAAATGAAAAAGAATCTAATATAAAAATTGACAACTTAAATATTTTAAATAAAGACCAGCTTAAATCATTAATAATAAAAACAAGAAAAGAAATGGAAAAAGCCGCTACTGATATGAATTTTATCAAAGCGGCTTTTTTTAGAGACGAAATTAAAAGAATTCAAAATCAAATTGAATCTCAAAATGATTAAAAATTTATTTTATTTCAATCTGTTTTTTCGGTTCAGGAATAGCTTCTTTGTGCTTTGGTAATGATATTGATAAAATTCCATTTTCATATTTAGCTTTTATTAAGCTTGTATTAATAGAATCAGGAAGCCTAAAACTTCTTTTAAAATTACCGTACCTAAATTCCTGACGAGTAAAATTATCTGAATCATCATTATTTGTAAATGACTCACTTGAAATGGTTAATATTTGGTCCTCAAGTTCAATAATAAAATCTTTACGATTTTTACCTGGAGCAGCTAGATTTAATTCGAAAAATTTTTCATTATCTAAAATATTAACTGAAGGTAAATGGTTTCTTTTTAATGTTCTTGAATCAAATATGTTACTTCCAAAAAAGTCATCAAAAAATGATGTAAACAATTGATCTGTGTTTCTATGTACTAAATTCATAATAGTTAATTTTTAATTATACAAACTACATTATTCAATATTTGTACCATAAAATATATATGACATATTGACATAAAAAATTAGAAAATAAATGTCATTTTGTCTTTTAAAGAAGAGCTTTTTGAACTTTTTCTGCGGCCTCTTTAAATAAAATTGCACTTTCAACCTTTAGATTTGAGTTGTCAATTATTTTTTTTGCCAATTCTGAATTTGTTCCTTGCAATCTGACTATTATAGGAACATTAATATCATCAGCCATGTTATTGTATGCATCTACAATACCTCTAGCGACTCTGTCACAACGAACTATACCTCCAAAAATATTAATTAATATAGCCTTCACAGATGAATCTTGTAAAATAATTTGAAAAGCAGATTTTACCCTAGATGCGTCTGCTGTACCTCCAACATCAAGAAAGTTCGCTGGTTCTCCACCAGCTTGTTTAATTAAATCCATCGTAGCCATTGCAAGCCCAGCACCATTAACCATACAACCTACATTACCATCTAAATCAACATAATTCAAACCAACTTCCTTAGCAGAAACATCTAAGGGATTCTCTTCTCTAATATCTCTCATTGATAAAATATCAGGATGTCGAAAAAGTGCATTGTCATCTATCGATACTTTTGAATCAACAGCAATTATTTTATCATCTGCAGTTTTTAAAACAGGATTGATTTCAAATAAAACTGCATCCGAGGCCACGTATGATTTATACAATGAAGACACGAACTTTATCATTTCTTTATATGCGATACCGCTCAAACCTAAATTAAAAGCAATTTTTCTGGCTTGATATGGTAACATTCCAGTAAATGGATTAATTTCTTCATAAAAAATTAAATCAGGATTTTCTTCGGCAACTTTTTCAATATCTACTCCGCCTTCTTTTGAGTACATAATTACATTGTTTGCAGATTTTCTATTTAACAATATAGAAATGTAGAATTCTTGTGGCTCAGATTTACCAGTATAGTAAACATCTTGAGCAACTAAAACCTGATTAACTAATTTTCCATGCTTAGAAGTTTGAGGAGTAATTAATTTCATACCCAATATTTCACTAGAAATTTTTTTTACCTCATCATAAGACTTTGCGAGCTTAATTCCACCCCCTTTGCCCCTTCCTCCAGCATGTACTTGAGCTTTAATTACAAACCAATTTGATCCTGTTTCAAGATTTATTTTTTTTGCAGCATCCAAGGCTTTTTCAGGAGTTTCAGCAACTATACCTTTTTGTATACCAACGTTGTACTTATCTAAAATTTGTTTTCCCTGAAATTCGTGAAGATTCATAATTTTTTTTCAAAAATAACAATTCATACAATGAAATTGTAGATTAAATCGAATTGTTTTTATTAATAATAATTAATTATATTTTTGAAAACTCAAAATAAAATATTTTGTTTAAATGAAAATTGATGATTTAATATCAATCAGTCAAAAGTTTGGTAGTCCAATATATGTATATGATGCTGCTTTAATCAAATCTCAGTATAAAAAACTTAGTGATGCATTTAGCGCTGTTGAGAATTTACATATTAAATACGCTGTCAAAGCATTATCCAACATAAACATAATTAAAATCCTTAATTCCTTAGGAAGTGGACTAGACACAGTGTCACTGCAAGAAGTTTTAATTGGACTAGAAGCTGGCGTTAAACCAAATGAAATAATTTATACTCCTAATGGGGTGTCACTTGACGAAATTGAACAAGTTGTTGAATTGGGTGTACAGATAAACATTGATAATTTAGATGTTTTAGAACAATTTGGCGCACAATATCCCAAGGTTCCCGTTTGCATTAGAATTAATCCACACATTATGGCAGGTGGTAACTCAAAAATATCAGTCGGTCACATCGATTCAAAATTTGGAATTAGCATTCATCAGCTACCTCATTTATTACGCATTGTTAAAAACACAAAAATGAACATAAATGGAGTTCATATGCACACAGGAAGTGATATTTTAGATATTGATGTTTTTTTACAAGCAGCAGAAATTTTATTTGATACTGCAAAATCTTTTTCAAATCTGGAGTTTTTAGATTTTGGGAGTGGATTTAAAGTTCCTTACGGTCCAAATGACAATGAAACTAATATCAAAGAACTTGGTGAAAAACTTTCAAAAAGATTTAATAATTTTTGTTTAGAATACGGAAAAAAATTAAATCTAACATTTGAACCTGGAAAATTTCTCGTAAGTCAAGCTGGCTATTTTCTAACCACTGTAAATTCAGTCAAACAAACAACCTCTACAGTATTTGCTCAAGTTAATAGCGGCTTTAATCATTTTATTAGACCAATGTTATATGGTTCAAAACATAGAATTGAAAATCTTTCAAATCCCAGCGGAAGAGAACGATTTTACACAGTGGTTGGTTATATCTGTGAGACAGATACTTTTGCATCAAATGCTAAAATTTCTGAAATTAGTGAAGGAGACATCCTATGTTTTCACAATGCTGGAGCATATTGCTTTAATATGGCTAGTAATTATAATTCTAGATTAAGACCTGCTGAGGTATTATGGCATAATAATACTGCAAAATTAATTAGAAAAGAAGAAACTTTTAAAGACTTAATAAAAAACCAAATAATAGCTGATTTGGATTAACAGTAATATTAACTTATTCTATTAATCCAGATCCTATTAATTCATTTCCAATATACCATACTGCAAATTGACCCGCAGAAATTGCTGTTTGTGGTTTTTCGAAAATTAAATATGAGTTTTTTGTTTTTTTAATTAAGGTTGCCTTGAAAAGTTTTTGACGATATCTAAAACGAGCCAAAACTTTGAGATTCAATTTTTGAAAATCAGAATTTATCCAATTAATTTTATCTGTTTTCATTTTTAATCCCATTCTTCTTAGACCAGGGTGGTTTTTTCCCTCGCCAACATAGATTATATTATCATCAACATTTAGACTTATAACAAAAAGAGGTTTTGAATATCCACCAACACCAAGTCCTTTCCTTTGACCAATTGTGAAAAAATGAGCTCCATTATGCTCCCCAATTTTGATACCGTCGCTTGGAACGTAATTAAATTCTTGTGAAAGAGCCTCTGGAGATTTTCCTCTTTCAATGCCATACATTTTATGACCTGAATTGATTAAAATAATTTTTCCTTTTTTAATTTTTAGTTTTTGTTGAAGAAAATCAGGAAGAGAAACTTTTCCAACAAAACATAATCCCTGAGAATCTTTTTTTTCAGCAGTAATTAAACCTTGTTCCGACGCAATTTTTCTCACATCTTTTTTTGTGTAGTCACCAATTGGGAAAAGACTTTTTGAAAGCTGCTTTTGATTGAGTTGGCACAAAAAATATGATTGATCTTTTTCATTGTCAACACCAGAAAATAGCTTAAAAATTTTTTTATTATTTCCATGATTATACTCTTTCTTTATGCAATAGTGACCAGTTGCTATAAAATCAGCTCCTAAAGCCACAGCAGTTTCTAAAAAAATGTCGAATTTTATTTCTCTATTACACAATACATCTGGGTTGGGTGTTCTTCCATTTTCATATTCTGAGAACATGTAGTCAATAATTTTTTTCTTGTATTCTTTGCTAAAGTCAAAAGTTTGAAATGGAATTTTAAGTTTGTTCGCTACAATTAGTGCATCATTACTATCATCAATCCATGGGCATTCATTAGAAATCGTGACCGTCTCGTCGTGCCAATTTTTCATGAACACTCCAATAACTTCATAACCACTTTTTTTTAATAAATATGCGGCTACACTTGAATCTACCCCACCAGAAAGGCCAACTATTACCCTTTTACTTTTCATTTAAATTTAAATCTTTCTTACTTTCCTCTTAGCCTCTTTTGTTCTTCAGCTTTTTTCATTAGTTCTTCCATCTTCATTTGAAACCTGCTTTGTTTTTTAGGCTTTTTTCTATTCTCTTCAATTTTTGCAAGTATTTTATCTTGGTCTATTATAAAATTTTGAATAAATAAAAAGATTGATATCATCAAAAGATTTGAAACAAAATAATACAAACTAAATCCGCTTGAGTAATTGTTAAAGAAAAATAATAACATTACGGGCATTAGATATATAATGAATTTCATATTTGGCATGCCAGGTTGGGATGGCTGCATTTGCTGTCCAGCTGTAAATCTCGAATAGAAAAAAATCGCAATTGATGCGAGTAGAGGGAATAAGCTAATATGATTTCCATAAAAAGGTATTGTGAAAGGTAAATTTGCAATAACATCATATGATGATAAATCATCAGCCCAAAGAAATGATTTTCCTCTTAGTTCGAAAGCGATTGGAAAAAAATAAAATAATGGTATAAATAAGAATGAAGAAAAGAATGCAGGTAAACAACCAGATAAAGGACTAGCCCCAGCCCTGCTGTACATTTTCATTGTTTCTTGCTGTCTTTTTACAGCATCGTTCTTAAACCTTTCGTTTATTTTACTAATATCAGGTCTTAAAATCCTCATTTTTGCTTGAGAGACGTATGATTTATACAAAACTGGGGAAATAACTAACCTAATAATTATAGTAAGTAAAATAATTGCTATTCCATGTGAAAAGTAATTTGTTAAAAATCCAAACAATGGAAAAAATATGTTTTTGTTAATCCAACCAAAAACACCCCATCCAAATGAAATACTTTCTTCTAAATTTTCGTCGTATGTTTTTAGAATTGAAAAATCTGTTGGACCCATATACCAATCAAAAACTAAATCAAACATGTTTCCATCATAAAATATTTTACTATCAGTTTTAAAAAATTTTAAAAATTTAGAATCTTCAATATCATCGCCGCTGATTGACTTCCAACTAATTTCATTATCTATTAATGGCTTATTAGGAATTAAAATAGAGCTAAAAAAGTGTTGAGTATAGGAAATCCAAAAAATTTCCTTTAGATTTTCATTTTCTGAGTACCAAAGGGAATTATATTTATTTTTATCATTCTTGTAGGACATAAATGTATACCTATCTTCATATTGGGCACTTTTGGAATTCCTAAGGCTATTCATTTCCCAAGAAAAATCTATCGGAACTGATTTATCTAGCACCTGGTCAACATCATTAATTCTTATTTCAAATCTAAATCTGTAACCATCTTTTGGTAATACATATTTAAAGTCAATATTTCCATTTGAGCTAATTTTAGCTCGTAAAATAATCTCTGAACTAATGTTTGAATTATTTACTTCAGAATCAAACTTTAAAAATTTACTCTGAATCAATTCTCCTGATTTTTTTGTGAAAATTATGTTTAATTTATTGTTATCACCATTTACTAAATATAGAGGCTGCTTGTTGTAATTCAATTCATCCTTGATTAAAAGATTTTGAATTAATCCTCCATGGCTAGTTACATCAAAAGAAATAAGTTCATTTTCAATATTTATAATTTTTTCTTCTTTGTCATTATAGATTTCGACATTATAATTCTTTTCTGTTACAAATAAATTTTCATTACTTTTTGAACTTGAAATTTCTGAACTGACTACTTCATTATTTTGATTTTCAGAAACTTCATCTGGGGAAAAAGTGTACATATACCAAACGAACAAAATAGACATTAATAGCAATCCTACAATATTTAATGGCGATGTTCTTTTCTCTTCCATTTAATTATTTTTTTTAATTACAACAAGCTTTAATAAATGATTTAAACAATGGGTGGGGATTCAAAACCGTGCTTTTATACTCTGGATGAAATTGAACTCCAATAAACCATGGGTGGTTTTTAATTTCAATTATTTCGGCAAGACCGGTTTTAGTGTTTACACCTGAAATATTTAATCCATTACTTTTTAATTTTTTTAAATATTTATTGTTAAGCTCATAACGATGTCTATGTCTTTCACTTATTTCAGATGCATTATATATAACTGAAGCTCTACTATTAGGCTCAATTTTACAATCCCAGGCGCCTAATCTCATTGTTCCACCTTTATTAATTATTTCTTTTTGATTTTCCATAAGATCAATGACTGGGAATTCGGTATCAATATCCATCTCAGTAGAATTTGCTTTTTTTAAACCTAAAATATTTCTCGAATATTCAATAACAGCCATTTGCATTCCTAAACATATACCAAAAAAAGGAATCTTATTTTCACGAACATATTTTATAGCACTAATTTTTCCTTCTATCCCTCTATTACCAAATCCAGGTGCTACGAGTAGGCCATCAATATTTTGAAGTCTGGTTTTACAATTTTCATTTGTTAATTCTTCTGAGTGAATTGAGTCGACATTAACTTTGACTTCATTAGCAGCACCAGCATGAATTAATGATTCAAGAATTGACTTATAAGAGTCTTGAAGTTCAACATATTTTCCTACCAGGCCAATTTTAATAGATTTTTTTGGATTTTTCAGCTTTCTCAAAAAATCTTTCCATTTTGATAAGTCTGGCTCCAAGTTGTCAGGCAATGATAACATTTTTAAAACAACCCTATCTAAGCCCTCTTCATACATCATTAAGGGAACATCATATATAGATTCAGCATCTATTGATTGAATTACAGCTTCGCTTTTCACATTACAAAATAGAGCTATTTTCTTTTTTATATCGTCTGATAGCTGATGCTCAGTTCTACAAACGAGTACATCAGCAATTATACCACTTTCCATTAGAGTCTTTACTGAGTGTTGTGTAGGTTTAGTTTTTAATTCTGCTGCAGCGGACAAATAAGGAACTAAAGTCAAATGAACAACAATGCAATTTTCCTTACCCAATTCCCATCTTAATTGTCTTACTGCCTCGATGTATGGAAGTGATTCAATATCACCAACAGTGCCTCCGATTTCTGTGATTACAACATCAAAGTCACCAGTTTCTCCTAGGGCTTTAATTCTATCCTTAATTTCATTTGTAATGTGTGGTACAACCTGAACAGTCTTACCCAAAAACTCTCCTCTTCTCTCTTTATTAATAACACTTTGATAAATTCTTCCTGTAGTTACGTTATTTTTCTGAGAAGTTTTAACATTTAAGAACCTTTCGTAATGACCTAAATCTAAATCAGTTTCAGCTCCGTCTTCAGTAACAAAACATTCCCCATGCTCATATGGATTTAATGTTCCTGGATCAACATTTATATAAGGATCAAATTTTTGGATAGTAGTTTTCAACCCTCGGGATTGAATAAGTTTAGCAAGAGAGGCAGAAATAATTCCTTTTCCTAAGGAAGAAGTAACACCACCAGTTACAAAAACATATTTAGATTGACTCATTTATAGCCTACTTTCGTTATCAAAAATACAAAGAATTAACTACGTAAATTTTAAATTATTTTAGGTGCAATTTTCTTGGAACAATTTCCACAATAGTATCTTGCTGATGTTGTACTAAAAAACTAGAGTAGTTACCAAAGCTATTGTCATGTTTTTTTGAATAATTAAAATTATGTAACAAATATTTAGACTCTCCTAAATTAATTGCATCTAAAAAATTATCTGCAATAGCAATTCTTAATGCAACGTCCATTGTCAAATCGTAACCTTTAATTGATATTCGATTAGGATTTTTACCAAATTTATTACTGTAATTATTTTCAAACTTTATAAGAATACTATCCTTTTTTTCAAAAAAATAACTAGGAAAGGTAAACTTGATATTACCAAGATGTTTTTTTGAAATATTAATATCATCATAATTTGGTGAACGATAGTGGGTTATAAGTTGAACTTGCCTATCTATCCTTTTTTGAGCATTTAACATAGAAGTCATACTAGAAATAAGGTTCAACTTGTCGGTTTCCAAGAAAACCAAGTTTTCTCTGTTGGGAGTTAACAATGAATCTATATCATTAGGTTTTATAAAATCAAAATCTTGGTCAGGTCTGATTAATTCGGCAAGCTGGAACTGTTTTTTTAATTTTGACTCAGTTTCTAAATTATTATTGTCTGCAATTACTATTACACATGGATTTTCATATAATGAGTCGATTTCATTTATATATTTACTTATGTGGTTTGATAAAATTTGTTTATCAGGAATTGAATTAAACGAGCTGCTAGAGCCTGAAATATTATTAAGAGTTAATGGAGAAATCAAAGGTTTTTTTATAATAGCCATTGATTTAGCGAATCTTTCAAAATTCTTTGGAGTAAATGGTCCAATTATTAAATCAAAACTTTTGAAATCAATTTCATTCAAAAGCTTTTCAACTTCCAAAATTTGATTTTTGGTATCGAAAACTTCAAGATTGATTGAAAGGCCTAGATTCTTTAAACTGTCTAAAGCAGCTGTCATACCATTGTAAAAGTCTATTGAAATTGTTGTTAAATTTTTTTCTGATAAGGTTTTAAAAAGCTGATCTGCAGAATCTAATTTTATCTCAGAAATCCTGAATGGCGCAAGCAAGGCTAGCTTAATACTTTTCTTTAAGAAAGTACTATCAGAAAAATTGGATTTTTCATTCAAATCAAAATTTAATAAATACTTGGGAATTTTAAGAATCATACCTTCTTTTAAAACTTCATTTATTAAACTTGGGTTATGCTTTTCAATTTCACTTCTATTGACCCCAAGTTTTTTTTGTAGGCTGTAAAACCCTTCTTTTGGCTTTACTTTATAAAAAAAATAATTATTAGAATCGATTAAATTGATTTTTTCTGGAATTTTTAATTTAACTCCAATTGGAAGGGTATCTCCAATTTTTGGGTTTAATTTTTTTAAAGAATCTAAACTAATTCCATATTTTTTTGAAATACTGTAAAGAGTTTCATTTGATTTAACGTTATGGGCAAGGGAAGGTATTGAATCAGACTTATAAATTAAATTAGTTAATTTATATCGAGGAATTTTTAACTTGTCTTTTCTTTTTATTTCTTCCGCATGAGGATTAAATTCAATGATTTTATCTTTATCAATATTATACCTAATGGCAATTTGGCCCAAAGTTTCATTCTTTTTTACTTTATGAATAATAAAATGTGAAATGTCATCATTTTGAGCCAGCCCATTACAGCAGCAGATGAATATCATTAATAAAGTGAAAATTTTACTCCCACTCAATTGTTGAAGGAGGCTTTGAACTAATATCATAAGTTACACGATTTATTCCTGGAACACGATTAATAATTTTATTTGATACATTTTGTAAAAATTCATATGGTAAATCTACCCAATCGGCAGTCATTCCATCTGTTGATGTTACTGCTCTTAATACAACACATTTTTCATATGTTCTCTCATCACCCATAACCCCAACTGAACTGACTGGAAGTAGAATGACCCCAGCTTGCCATACCTTATTATACAGTTTTTTTTCAATTAAAGCATTTATAAAAATTGAATCTGCTTCCTGCAACATCTTAACTTTATCTTTTGACACCTCTCCTAATATTCTAATAGCAAGTCCTGGGCCTGGAAAAGGGTGTCTATTTAAAATAATTTCATCAAGACCTAAACTTTTCCCAACCTTCCTAACTTCATCTTTAAATAACGTCCTCAATGGTTCAATAATTTTTAATTTCATATAATCAGGTAAGCCTCCAACATTGTGATGTGATTTTATGGTGGCTGAAGGTCCTTTGACTGAAATAGACTCTATTATATCAGGGTAAATTGTTCCTTGGGCTAGCCATCTTGCCCCTTTAATTTTACGAGATTCATCATCAAAAACTTCAATAAAAACATTCCCAATTATTTTTCTTTTACTTTCAGGATCGATAACTCCTTTTAATTTAGATAAAAATTTTTCAGAAGAATCAACTCCTTTAACATTTAAACCCATTTTTTTATATTGAGATAATACTGAACTAAATTCGTTTTTCCTTAGTAAACCATTATTAACAAAAATACATTGAAGGTTGTTTCCTATTGCTTTTTTCAAAAGAATTGCAGCTACTGATGAATCAACTCCTCCGCTCAAACCCAATATAACTTTTTCATTTCCAATTTTTTTCTTAATTAAATTAACTGTTGATTCAACAAAAGCATTTGGAGTCCATTCCTGTGGAATTTTTGAAATATCAACTAAAAAATTTTTTAAAATTTGGAATCCATCTTTGGTGTGATAAACCTCGGGGTGAAACTGCATGCCGAACGTTAAATCATCATCCATCGAGAAAGCTGCGTTAACAACATCTTCGGTTGAAGCAATATTAACAGCTCCAATCGGAAGTTTTTTTATTGTATCGCTGTGGCTCATCCAAACTTGTGAATCAATATTTACGTTTTTAAAAAATTTATTTTTTTCGAGTTTAATTAATCTTGCCCGACCATACTCTCTAATATTGGACGGAGAAACTTCTCCTTCATTAGAGTGAGCTAGCAACTGAGCACCATAACAAATGCCAAGTATGGGTATTTTCTTACGAAATATATTAACATTTGGTTTAGGTGAATTTTTTGACCTTACTGAGAATGGAGAACCAGACAAAATAACAGCCTTATAATTAAAAAAATCATGAGGAATTTTATTGAAGGGTAGTATTTCACAATAAATTGAAAGTTCCCTAACTCGTCTAGCTATTAATTGTGTGTATTGTGAACCAAAGTCAAGAATTAAAACTTTGTTATGCATATGTAAAAATACAACTTAAGTTCATGTAAAAATTAATTTTTTAATAATGTGATTTACTAGATTTCAACAACACTTATATCGCCATAAATTCTAGAATAAAGTTTATTTAAAGATTCAATAAAAAAATTTAATCCTTTGCTATCAATAAAATTTGAAAAGTGGGCTTCTCTTTCTTGTAAAATTTCATTAGGTAGAATTTTATCTCGCAAAACCAAAGCTCTTTTAATTTCATTTTTTAAATTTATTCTCTGAGCTTTTAATAGTCTATTTTCTAAATTTTCAATAGCTCTAATATGTTTTTTTTCTTCGGCATTAACAGCGCCTA
>PKDV01000064.1 GCA_002862715.1 Flavobacteriaceae bacterium
CTACCCTCTAATTTTTCAGTTATCTTGTTGAGTTTAATTAATGGGGTGTTACCAATTAGTTCTAACGCATTATTAATATAGTTCTTGTCTTTTGAAAGCATCATAAAATTACTAATGCATTATATTATAATTCGAATTTACAAAAAACAAAAAAACCAGAACTCAGAGTTTTTTTTCTAACATCAACAAAAAAGAATATTCCATAGCAATTTCTTTGAGTGGTTCGAATCTTCCAGATGCCCCGCTGTGCCCATAATCCATATTTGTATGAAGTAATATTAAATTATCGCTCAAATTAAAATCTCTAAGCTTCGCAACCCATTTTGTTGGTTCCCAATATTGCACTTGGGAATCATGAAATCCAGATGTTACAAGAATATTTGGATAATTTTTTTTAGTTACGTTATCATATGGAGAATATGATTTCATATAATTATAAAACTTTTTTTCATTAGGATTGCCCCACTCATCATATTCACCAGTTGTTAATGGAATTGATTCATCGAGCATTGTTGTAACAACATCTACAAAAGGAACCGCAGCAATCACGCCATTATATAGTTCTGGCTCCATATTTATTATAACACCCATCAAAAGTCCACCAGCAGAGCCACCCATAGCGTATAAGTGTTTACTTGATGTCATGTTTTCATTAATTAAAAATTTTGAACAGGCAATGAAATCATTAAAAGTATTTTTTTTGTTTAACATTTTGCCATCTTCATACCATTGCCTACCAAGATATTCACCTCCCCTAATATGTGCGATTGCAAAAACAAATCCCCTATCAAGCAAAGACAATCGAATTGAAGAAAATGTTGGATCAAGAGTAATTCCATAAGAACCATATGCGTAAAGTAATATTGGTGTTTCTTTACTAAGTTTAGTTGATATGTGTCTAACTAATGAAATAGGAATTTTTTTTCCATCCTCTGAATTAGCCCAAATTCTTTCCGAGATATAATTTTGTTTATTAAACTGTCCACCAACAATTTCTTGTTCCTTTAGCGTGACATGTGTATTTAGTTCTGTATCATATTCTTTAACACAATTTGGATTTGTTAATGATGAAAAATTATACCTTATTTTTTTTGAGTAAAAATCTGTATTTACTCCAATAGATGCTGAATATGTCTCGCTACCAAACTCTAAAGAATAGTCATTACTAAAATCCCAATTTATTACTCTTAATGTTAGCAACCCTTTTTTCCTCTCAGATATAACGAAAAAATCTTTAAAAATCTCAACATCTTCCAAAAGAATTTCTTTGTTGTGTGGAATTATTTCTGACCAAAATTTTTTACCAGGATTAACAATCGGAGCTTTAACTAATTTAAAATTTTTACTACCATCAATGTTGGTCCTTATGTAAAAATTATCTTCGAATTGATCGACACTATATTCTAAACCTTCATATCTCGGCTGAATTATATTAAAATTATCCAAGGGCCTAGAGCTTTTTAAAAACTGATACTCGGATGTGGATGTACTTGTTGAACCAATTATTATGTATTCTCGACTTTTTGATGGATATACAAAGGTCGAAAAAGAATCATCAGTTTCGTGAAATACTAACTCGTCATTTTTTTGATTTTTACCAACTTGATGTCTAAAAATCTTATCATTTCGTAAAGTTTGAGAATCTTTGGAAGTATAAAAAATATACATGCTGTCAGAAGACCAAGTTGCGTATGGGCTAACTCCCTCAATCTTGTCCTTTAAATTTTTTCCAGTTTTTAAATCTTTTATATATATAGAATAAATCCTTCTTGATAAAGTGTCCATACCATACGAAATTTTTGTATTATCAGGACTTATACTCAGCCCAGAAACTTGGCAGTAAGGGTAGTCTTTACACAACTTATTAACATCAATTAAGATTTCTTCACTGGCATCGAGCGACATCTTTTTTCTTATGTAAATCGGATAATTTTTTCCTTTTACATATTTTGTAACATACCAATATCCATTAAAAAAATATGGAACTGAATTATCATCTTTTTTGATTCTTGATTTCATTTCGTCAAAAAGAATCTTTTGAGTTTTTTCTGTTACTTTTAAATTTTTAGACGTGTATTTATTTTCTTTTTTAAGATATTTTATTACATCTGGATTTTCTCTCTGATTAAGCCAATAATAATTGTCTATTCTAATATCATTGTGCTTTGATAAAGACTTTTGAACTTTTTTTGCTTTTGGTGAAGGTATTTTCATTTCAGTACAACTAATAAGAATGCAAAAATAAAAAGCAAATGTAATTTTGGTGCTCATATTAACTATTTTAGCACAAAAATATTCAATTGAATCAAGAAAAACTTAAAAATCTTTATGATCGCCTTGGTGCCTTAAGGAGGTATCTTTGACATTGATGTCAAGAAAAAGGAATTCCTAGAAAAAGAGAAAAAAACCTTAGAGTCAAATTTTTGGAATGATTCTAAGTTGGCTGAACGTAACATGAAAATTATCGGGGATTTAAAGCAGTGGATTTCTGATTTTGATATTTGTAAAGAAAAATTAGAGGATTTAGAACTCTACTACGAATTTTATAAATCTGGTGAACTCACAGAAGATGAACTAAAAAATTATTACCGAAAAACTTTATCATACTTTGAGGAACTTGAGTTTAAAAATATGCTCTCAGGAGAAGGTGATAAGTTAAGTGCAGTAGTGCAAATCACAGCTGGTGCTGGTGGTACAGAAAGCTGCGACTGGGCCGCAATGCTCATGAGAATGTATTTAATGTGGGCCGAGAAGAAAAAGTTTAAAATAAGTGAACTGAATAATCAGGAAGGAGACGTAACTGGCGTAAAATCTGTTACAATTAAAATTGAAGGTAGTTATGCTTTCGGATGGTTAAAAGGAGAAAATGGTGTTCACAGACTTGTAAGAATATCACCATTTGATAGTAATGCTAAAAGGCATACTAGCTTTGCATCTGTTTATGTTTACCCACTTGTGGATGACACTATAGATATTGAAATAAATCCCTCAGATATTGAAATTACCACTGCAAGATCAAGTGGAGCAGGTGGTCAAAATGTAAACAAAGTAGAAACAAAAGTTCAATTATTTCATAAACCAACTGGAATTCAAATATCGTGTTCAGAAACAAGATCTCAACAAGACAATAGACAAAGAGCAGTACAAATGCTACGTTCACAACTTTATGAAATTGAAATTAAAAAAAGGTTGGAAGCCAGAGAAAATATTGAAGCAAGTAAATTAAAAATTGAATGGGGTTCCCAAATTAGAAATTATGTTCTACACCCATACAAACTAATTAAAGATGTTAGAACATCTCACGAAACATCTAATATTGAGGAAACTTTTAATGGTGATATCGATTCTTTTTTAAAATCTTTTTTAATGTCTCAAAATAGCTTAAAAAAAAGATAAATAGTTCTAAATTTTAAATATTTTTGACAAAAAATTGCATGCAGAGAATTTATATTTTAATATTCTTGTGTTTTTTTTGTGCACATACAAGTGCTCAAGAAAAATATAAATATAACGGAATTGTTGTTGATGCTGAATCCAATGAAAGACTTCCTTATGCAACTCTAACAATCAAAGAATTAAATTCAAATAAAATTATTGGTGGAGCTGAATCAAATGAAAATGGAGAAATTTTTATTGAACTTTCAACCAATAGATTTCGGCTTCAGTTTGATTATATAGGATATGAAAGAAAAGTCATAGTTCAACAATCTATGGAAGAAAGCATTAACCTTGGTTTTATCGAATTAGTTCCAAAAGATAATCAACTCTCTGGAGTAGATTTAATTGGCCGTAAATCAGATGTAGAAATTCGATTAGATAAAAGAGTTTATAATATTGGAGAAACGATAGATTCAAGAGGAAAAGATATTTCTGAGGTACTCGAAAATATTCCAACAGTATCAATTGATGTAGATGGCAACTTGGAATTAAGAGGTAGTTCAAATGTTCGAATATTGATAGACGGGAAACCATCTGCCTTAGTTAACGATGGAATAGATATATTAGCTGATTTACCTGCAGAAACTATTGATAAAGTCGAAGTTATAACATCTCCCTCAGCAAGATATCAGGCTGAAGGTTCTTCAGGAATTATAAATATAGTTCTAGCGAAAAAAGGGTTATTAGGGCTCAATGGTATTTTTAATTTTTCAGCAAAAAAAAATAATAGCTTTTCTGGAAATTCAATTTTAAATTATAAGAATGGAAAATTTAATTTTTTTACAACTTCAAGTTTAAGAGACGAGACTGACCTTGGTATGGCTTTCCAAGATAACGTATACAAAAATAATAACATCATTGATAGATTTGTTGAAAGTAGAGACTTTAGTGAAAATAGGAAAGGAAATAATATCAATTTTGGAGTTGACTATAATTTAAGTAAAATGTCTAAGCTCACAATTTCTTACTTTTTAAATGACAGAACTGGATTAGATTTGACTCCTTTGAAACAATTTCAATACAAAGAAAATTTATTAATAAGTGAATCCATAAGAAACTTAGTTAAAAATGATATAAATTTTGACAAACAATTTAATTTCTCATTCATTCACAAATTTAACGAGGGAGGGCATAAAATTGATTTTACTTTTCAAAATGAGGTTGATGACGAATCCGAAAAATCTGATTTGAGAACAGAACTAATCTACCCAAACTATTTAAGAGGGCTTCTTGAGGAAAATAATGTTGAAGAGGATGAAGAACAATTATTATTTCAATTAGATTATGTCAATCCAATCGATGAGAATACTCAAATAGAGGCTGGTTTTAGACACTCCAGTGAGAGTAAAATTACAAAATACGACGTGCTATTTGAACAAGAAAATGGAATCTTACTTTTAGATGAAAATCTCTCCAATAGTTTAGATTACAGTCGTGGTATAAATGCTTTATATTTCCAATACGGAAAAAAACTAAAAATGTTTTCTTTTTTGTTGGGTTTAAGATATGAACAAACTATAACTAAAATTTTTCAACAAACAACTAACGAAAAAGCGGAAACAAATACTGGAAATTTTTTTCCTACCTTAAATTTAGGTTTTGAAATAAACCAGAGCGAAAATATAACTTTGGGATATAGCAGAAGGTTATCGAGACCTAATTCGTGGAATTTGAACCCATTTCGCGAAAGAACTAGCGAAACTAGTTATTACACTGGGAATCCTTTTTTAAAACCGAGTTATTCAGACAATTTTGACTTTGGTTATATTAAGCAATTTAATATAGTAACAATTAGTGGTTCATTGTACTTAAATCAAAATTATGGTGCTTTTGATAGAGTAACAATTGAAACTGGTGAGTATACTTCTGTTAACGGCTTATCGACACCAATTGTAAGAAGGTCTCCAATAAATTTAAGCAAGGAGGAAAGGTTTGGATTTGAATTAAACAACTCATTTAAGTGGAATACTAATTGGAAATCAAATATTAGCTTGAATTACTACAAACAGCTCAAAAGAGGTACCTACGATGAAATCAGTTATGATAGCGAAAATAAAAGTTGGAGCGGAAATTTTAGAAATAGCTTACTTTTTCCTGGAAAAATTAATACTCAGTTAAATGTAAGGTTCAGAGGGCCAAGAAAATCAGCTTATTCTGAGGTTAAGTCATCAATATCTGCAGATTTTACTATGAATAAAGATTTTCTTAATGACAGAGCTACTGTAAGTTTTTCATTCAGTGATTTGTTCAACTCAAGGGAATATAGATATAAAACTTTCACAGAAAACATAACTACTAATGCTATATGGAGAAGAAATAAACCCACCTTTGAAATCACTTTAACTTACAGACTAAAACAGGACAAAAGAAAAAAACAATCTGCAAGTCAATTTAATTTTGACGGAAATTACGACATGTAATTTTTATTTTTTCTTTCTAAATTCTTTTATCCATTGCAACAAATTTCCAGTCAACCAGTATGGTATTACAAATGTTGCAAGGAAAATCATTAGCCAAAATCCGATGGTTAAAATTGTTAAGAAAGCAAGAAAACCTAAATATTGATCGAATTCAATCATTATTTTTTTTTACAAATGTACATATAGAATATTTGTATAGCAAAACATCCAATGAATAGTCTTTTGTACTTTTGTAAAAAATTTTCTAATGAAGTTCAGAATTGAGAAAGATACAATGGGAAATGTAAAAGTACCTCATGATAAGTATTGGGGAGCACAAACACAGAGGTCCGTAGATAATTTTAAGATTGGTTTGCCATCTTCAATGCCAATTGAAATTATCTACGCATATGCATACATTAAAAAAGCCGCAGCTATTGTAAACTATGAATTTGGAATATTGGACGAAAAGAGAAAAAATCTAATCTCTGCAGTTTGTGATGAAATTCTTGCAGGAAAACACGATTTACAATTTCCTTTGGTTATTTGGCAAACGGGCTCTGGAACTCAAACCAATATGAATATAAATGAAGTTATTTCCAATAGAGCACATGTCTTGGATGGTAATGTTTTAGGTAAAGGAACAAAACTGATTCATCCCAATGATCACGTTAATAAATCTCAATCTTCAAATGACACCTTTCCTACAGCTATAAATATTGCACTATATAAAATCATTAATGAAACGACAATTCCATGTTTAAAATTATTGAAAGAAAGTTTTTTTGTGAAGGAAAAGGAATTTAATAAGATAATAAAAATTGGAAGAACACATCTTATGGATGCAACACCAATCTCTTTAGGGCAAGAATTTTCAGGCTATGTTTCTCAACTTGAACATGGAATTAAGGCATTAAGTAATACCATTCCACACCTTAGTGAGTTAGCTATTGGTGGAACAGCTGTTGGTACATCAATTAATGCACCTAAAAATTTTGATAAAAAAGTAGTAAAACTTATTTCTAACCTCACAAATTTGAAATTTATTAGTGCAAAAAATAAGTTTGAAGCAATTGCATCTAATGATGCAATTGTTGAAACACATGGAGCACTAAAACAACTTGCTGTTTCACTTTTTAAGATTGCTAACGATATTAGATTGATGGGCAGTGGGCCCAGAAGTGGTATTGCAGAGTTAATTTTGCCTGAAAATGAACCTGGGAGTTCAATTATGCCAGGTAAAGTAAATCCTACTCAGTGTGAAGCATTAACAATGGTTTGCGCACAAGTGATTGGTAACGATACTTCCATTTCTTTCTCAGGCTCTCAAGGTCATTTTGAACTTAATGTTTTTAAACCTCTAATTGCAGCAAAATCTATTGAATCGGCTAAATTGATTGGAAATGCTTCAGAAAGTTTTAATAAAAATTGTGTTCAAGGACTAAAACCAAATACAAAAAAAATTAAAACTCTTTTAAATAATTCACTCATGCTTGTAACAGCACTTAACAACAAAATTGGTTATTACAAAGCGTGTGAAATTGCTCAAATTGCACATAATGAAGATATTTCATTAAAGGAAGCTGCCTTAAAAACTGGTCATTTGAGTGAGAGAGAATATGAACTTTGGGTAGATCCAAAAAAAATGATTGGTTTTTGAAGGATAATTTTCAAATAGTTTCGTATAAACCAAGCTTAAAAAGATATTTCATTTTGTTGAATGAAGAATGGTTAGAAAAGTATTTTTATGTTGAAAAGTACGATAAAGAGTTACTTGAAAATTGTGAAAATGAAATAATTAAAAAAGGAGGTCAAATTTATTTTGGTTTACTTGGTACAAAAGTCATCGCAACATATTCCCTACTTCCTCCAAAAAATAATTGCGTAGAACTTGGTAAGATGGCTGTAAAAAGTGATTTTCAAGGCAAAGGATACGGACAAAAATTATTAAAGCATTGTATTAAAATTGCAAGAAAAAATAATTTTAATAAAATAATTTTATTCTCAAATAAAAAATTAGAAAATTCAATTTATTTATATTTTAAATATGGATTTTCAGAAGTTAAAAATATAAATAGTCCTTACAAAAGAGGAGATATTAAAATGTGTTTGAAACTTTAACTATTCCTATGAGTTTTTGTTTATAATTTTTCCATTTATATTTTTTTGCAAAAATCAAAAATATAACAGATAAGATTACTATCGGCATGAATGCATATATGTATGGATTTGGAGTGGATTTGTCAATGAATAAAGAATAAGTTTGAAAAACTGTCCAGTCACTGGTTAACATCAATGCCAATAACAAATTATTTCCAATATGAAATCCAATGGCTAGCTCTAACCCCTCATCAAGCAAAGTTATTGCACCAAAAAATAATCCCATAGTTATATATGCGATAATAATTATACTACCTAGTTTTTCAACTTCAGGGTTCCAAAAATGCATAATGCCAAATAGAAAAGATGAAATTAAAAATGGAAAAATCCTTTGCGGAATTATGAAACCTAAAAACTGCATAAAATAGCCTCTGAAAAAAATTTCCTCCATCGATGCTTGAAAAGGAATTAAAAAAATCGAGATTAAAAATAAAGTGAAAAATAATTTTGGATTAAAATTCCACTGTAAAGTATCAGGAAAAAATAAAAATTGAATTAGAATATTTATAATTATTAAAATTGATGCTACCAAGAATCCAAAAAAAATTCGGTTAAAATCAATTTTTTTTCGTGAAGTTATCAACGCTTTAATTTCTAAACCGTTTATTTCTTTATAAATCAAAAGAGTAGAAAAAAAAGTTGCAGCAAATGGCACTAATAAAAAAAAGAAATTAAAATTACCAGACAACATCTGATTTAAATTAATTGAATCTAAATCACCAATGTTAGTTATTGAATTAGCAATAATTGGAATAGAAAAAAGAAATGAGAAGAAAAGAAAACAAATTATAATAACTGTGGTCCCTAAAAAAAAATACGGTAGACCTTCTTTTCCTTCTCTTACATTTTCTAAATATCCCATAATAATCTAAAGTATCATAAAATTATGAGATATTGCTAAATTACTCTTTAACTTCTTCGAAATCTACATCCTCAACATTATCATCTTCACCAGATGAATCAGATTCTTGCTTTTTTCCATCAGCTTTATTTTGAGCACCTTTTTCCTGCTGAGCTTTATACATTTCCTCTGAGGCTGCTTTCCAGGCTTCATTTAAAGCATCTAAAGCAGGTTTTATTGCGTCAAGTTCCTTAGACTCATGAGCTTTCTTAAGTTCCGCTAAAGCCTTTTCTATTGGTTCTTTTTTATCTTTTGACAACTTATCCCCAAAATCTTTAAGCTGCTTTTCAGTTTGAAAAATCATTTGATCTGCGTTATTCAAAACATCAACTTGTTCCTTAGCTTTTTTATCAGCATCGGCATTAGCTTCAGCCTCTTTTTTCATTTTTTCAATTTCTTCTTCAGTTAGCCCAGAAGAAGCTTCAATTCTTATGTCTTGAGATTTATTGGTCGCTTTATCTAATGCTGTAACTTGAATCAGGCCATTCGCATCTATATCAAATGTCACTTCAATTTGAGGAATACCCCTTTGAGCCGGAGGAATTCCATCCAAATGAAATCTACCAATTGTTTTATTATCTGCGGCCATAGATCTTTCACCCTGCAGAACATGTATTTCAACAGAAGGTTGGTTATCAGCTGCAGTTGAAAAAACTTGAGATTTTTTTGTTGGTATTGTTGTATTGGATTCAATTAGTTTGGTCATGACTCCACCCATCGTTTCAATACCAAGTGACAATGGAGTTACATCAAGTAAAAGTACATCTTTAACGTCACCGGTTAATACTCCACCTTGGATTGCTGCACCAATTGCAACAACTTCGTCAGGATTGACGCCTTTTGATGGCTTTTTACCAAAAAACTTTTCAACCTCCTGTTGAATAATAGGAATTCTTGTCGAACCTCCAACCAGGATGACCTCATCAATATCTTTGGTTGATAAACTAGCATCTTTGAGAGCATTTTTAACTGGGTTCATAGATCTTTTTACTAATTCATCAGAAAGTTGCTCAAACTTTGCTTTAGTTAAAGTTTTTACTAAATGCTTTGGCCCTGAGTTTGTGGCGGTTATGTAAGGAAGATTAATCTCAGTCTGACTGGATGAGGATAGTTCTATTTTGGCTTTTTCAGCAGCTTCTTTTAATCTCTGTAGTGCCATAGGATCTTTTTTCAAATCTATATCTTCAGCTTCTTGAAACTCATAAGCCAACCAATGAATAATAACGTCGTCAAAATCATCACCACCTAAATGAGTGTCTCCATTTGTTGATAAAACCTCAAAGACCCCATCTCCAAGCTCCAAAATGGAAATATCAAAAGTTCCACCCCCAAGGTCATATACAGCAATTTTTTTGTCAGAGGTTCCTTTATCAAGCCCATACGCTAATGCGGCAGCAGTAGGTTCATTAATAATTCTTTGAACTTTTAGTCCAGAAATTTCTCCAGCTTCCTTGGTGGCTTGTCTTTGAGCATCATTAAAGTAAGCAGGTACAGTTATAACAGCATCAGTTATAGTTTGGCCTAAATAGTCTTCTGCAGTTTTCTTCATTTTCTGCAAAACCATCGCTGAAAGTTCTTGAGCAGTATACAATCTTCCATCAATGTCTACACGTGGAGTATCATTGTCCCCTTTTACTACTTTATATGGAACTCTTTCAACTTCTTTAGGAGACTCAGAAAATTTATTTCCCATGAATCTTTTTATTGATGATATTGTTTTCGTGGGATTAGTTACTGCCTGGCGTTTGGCAGGGTCACCAACTTTAATTTCTCCACCATCAACAAATGCAATAACAGATGGTGTTGTTCTTTTACCTTCCGAGTTCGGTATAACCACGGGCTCGTTACCTTCCATAACAGAAACACATGAGTTAGTCGTACCTAAATCAATTCCAATTATTTTACTCATTGTATTATTTTTTTTTATAATTACAATGTTTATGCCATATCATTACACTGACATCTTGTCATTTTAACCAAAGTAAATTCAAAAATGTATTTTTGAAAGATTTATCATGTCTGAAAACAAAAAAACTTACAAGAGAATAACAACTAATTCATTGTTTGAAATGAAATCTAACAATGAAAAAATATCAATGCTGACGGCTTATGATTTTTCAATGGCAAAAGTTGTAGATAAAGCGGGTATAGATATTGTTTTGGTTGGCGACTCAGCTTCAAATGTAATGTCTGGTCATGAAACTACTTTGCCAATTACCTTAGACCAAATGATTTATCACGCTTCTGGAGTAGTCAAAGCCGTTAAAAGAGCTCTAGTAGTAGTTGATTTACCTTTCGGTACTTATCAATCCAATCCGAACAAAGCTTTAAAATCATCAATAAAAATTATGAAAGAATCTGGAGCACACGCTATTAAAGTCGAAGGTGGTTCTGAACTAAAAAAATCAATTTCAACAATATTAAATGCAGGTATTCCGGTAATGGGACATCTTGGATTAACACCCCAGTCAATTTATAAATTTGGAACATACTCTGTTAGAGCAAAGGAGAAAGCTGAAGCCGAAAAGTTGATTTCAGATGCTAAGATTCTTGAAAAAACAGGTTGTTTTGCAATTGTACTTGAAAAAATCCCTGCAAATCTTGCCAAAAAAGTTTCAAAAATTCTTAAAATTCCAGTTATAGGAATAGGTGCAGGTTCCAGCGTGGACGGTCAAGTTTTAGTGCTCCATGACATGCTTGGTATAAATACTGAGTTTAGTCCTAGGTTTATTCGAAGATATATGAACCTTCATAATGATATGACTCAAGCAATAAAAAAATTCATATCAGACGTAAAAAAAGTTGATTTTCCAAACAACAAGGAACAATATTAATTGAATCCAAAAATTATATTTGAGGACAACCATCTACTTGTAGTTAACAAACCACCAGGGATGCTATCACAAGGCGACTCATCAGGAGATTTATCATTAATTGATCATTTTAAAAATTTAATTAAAAAAAGAGATAAAAAAACTGGAAATGTTTTTTTGGGTCTTCCTCATCGGCTTGACAGACCAACAAGTGGAATAATTGTATTAGCAAAAACTTCTAAAGCTTTAAGAAGGTTAAATAAAATTTTTTCTAAAAAAGAAATAATAAAAATTTATTGGGTTATTGTTGAAGGTAAACCAGCCAACGACAAAAAAAAACTTACACACTACCTTAAAAGAAACCGAAAAATTAATAAATCGTTTGTGGTAAATAAGGATGTTAAAGAAAGTAAAAAAAGTGAGTTGGTATACAGAGTTTTAAAAAAATTTAGACATTACAGTTTGCTTGAAGTTGAATTGTTAACCGGAAGACATCACCAAATTAGAGCTCAATTAAAACATGTTAATTTAATTATTAAAGGTGATATCAAATATGGATCAAAGAGAACAAACAAAAATGGCTGTATAAACCTGCATGCAAAATCAATTTCATTTAAACATCCAGTAAGTAAAGTTAAACTTAATCTTGATGCACCATTTTTCGATGATATTATGTGGAATAAATTATAATTTTTTAAAGAAAATATTTATGCATAAGATTGATTAATATTTATTTAAATTTGTTTTACTCTGAAAAAATCAAATTGGATAAAATTCAAATTTTTGACACGACTTTAAGAGATGGCGAGCAAGTTCCGGGTTGTAAGCTTAATAAAAATCAGAAGATTTTTTTGGCAAAACAGCTAAATAATCTTGGAGTTGATATTATTGAGGCTGGATTTCCAGTTTCCTCGCCAGGCGATTTTGAATCTGTTAATGAGATTTCAAAGCAAATTCAAGGACCAATAATTTGTGGGCTGAGTAGGGCTGTAAAAAAAGATATTGATATAGCAGCTGAAGCATTAAAACCAGCCAAAAGAAAAAGAATTCATACTGGCATTGGCACTTCCGATACTCATATAAAATACAAGTTTAATTCAACAAGGGAAAAAATAATTGAACGCGGAGTGAGTGCTGTTAAGTATGCAAAAAAATATATCCACGATGTTGAATTTTATGCTGAAGACGCAGGAAGAACTGATAATATTTTTCTTGCTAAAGTTTGTGAGGCAATGATTAATGCTGGTGCAACGGTATTAAATATTCCGGATACAACTGGCTATTGTTTACCTGAAGAATATGGAAATAAAATAAAATTTCTTGTTGAGAATGTACCATCTATTCACAAGGCAACTATATCCTGTCATTGCCACAATGATTTGGGTCTAGCTACAGCGAATTCAATTTCTGCGGTAGTAAATGGTGCAAGACAAATCGAATGTACAATCAATGGTATTGGCGAAAGAGCTGGAAACACTTCCTTAGAAGAGGTGGTTATGATTATGAAACAACACAGAACTTTAGGTTTCAAAACTGATATAAACAGCGAACTACTTTCTAAAACTAGTATGATGGTTTCTGAATCTATGGGTATGGTTGTACAAGCTAATAAAGCAATTGTAGGTTCAAACGCATTTTCACATAGTTCAGGAATTCATCAAGATGGTGTCATTAAGAATCGTGAAACTTACGAAATTATAAATCCTAAGGATGTTGGCGTCGATACATCATCAATTGTTTTGACTGCTAGAAGTGGTCGTGCTGCTCTTGCCTACAGAGTAAAAAGTATAGGCGTTAATTTATCAAAAGATCAGCTTGATTTGGTTTACAAAACCTTTTTAGGATATGCTGATAAAAAAAAGGAAATAATTGATACTGACATTCCTCAGATTCTCAAGGCTTCTGGAATATCTTGATACAAATGAATAAAACTCTTTTTGATAAAGTATGGGATAATCATTTGGTGAGTTCAATTAAAAATGGGCCTGATATCCTTTACATTGACAAACACCTTATTCATGAAGTTACAAGCCCACAAGCGTTTGACATTTTAAAAGAAAGAAAAATTGATTTTTTTAGACCTGAAAAAACAATTGCTACTGTTGACCACAATGTACCTACTTTAAATCAAC
Organism: Flavobacteriaceae bacterium; assembly: GCA_002862715.1. Lineage (GTDB taxonomy): Bacteria > Bacteroidota > Bacteroidia > Flavobacteriales > Flavobacteriaceae. The sequence goes on from PKDV01000064.1 coordinate 13,844, forward strand.
ATTTACCTATTAAAGACTTACTTTCAAGAAATCAGGTTAAAACTCTTACTGAAAATTGTAAAAAACATGGAATCACTCTTTTTGGTTTAGGTAATCAATACCAAGGGATTGTACATGTTATAGGACCCGAACTTGGAATAACACAACCAGGAATGACTATAGTATGTGGTGATAGCCATACCTCAACACATGGAGCATTTGGATGTATAGCTTTTGGAATTGGCACCAGTCAAGTTGCACAAGTTTTTTCTAGCCAGGCTTTATTAGTAAAAAAACCAAAATCCATGCGTATAATTATTAATGGAAATATTAATGAAAATGTTCAACCAAAAGATATCATTCTTTACATTATATCAAAACTTGGAACTGATGCTGGAAATGGATATTTTGTTGAATTTTCGGGAGAAGTTTTTGAAAATATGACGATGGAAGGACGAATGACAGTCTGCAATATGAGTATTGAAATGGGTGCTAGAGGAGGTATGATTTCTCCTGACAAAAAAACAATTGATTATGTAATTGGCAGAAAATTTAGTCCCAAAGATTCTATACTTGATCAAAAAATCAAGTACTGGAAAACTTTAAAAACTGACTGTGACGCAGTTTTTGACAAAGAATATGAATTGGATGGAAACTTAATTAAACCGATGATTACGTACGGTACAAATCCAGGGATGGCTATGAAAATTGATGGTACAATACCATATTCAAAAGACTTAAGCTTTAAAAAAGCTTTAAAATACATGGGTCTGAAAGCTGGAAAAAAATTACTTGGTAAAAAAATTAATTATGTATTTATAGGGAGCTGTACAAATTCAAGAATTGAAGATTTCCGTGCTGTCGCTAAAATTATTAATGGGAAAAAAAAATCAAAAAATGTTAATGCATTAATCGTTCCAGGTTCTCAGCAAGTAGCAAAACAAATAATTGATGAAAATCTTGATATAATTTTTAAAAAATCTGGGTTTGAGATTCGTCAACCAGGATGCTCAGCCTGTTTGGCAATGAATGAAGATAAAATTCCTGATGGCGAATATTGTGTATCGACTTCAAATAGAAATTTTGAAGGGAGGCAAGGACAAGGAGCCAGAACATTTCTTGCAAGTCCTGAAACAGCAGCAAAAGTTGCTATTAATGGTCAAATATCATTATAAATGAAAAAATTTGATATAATTGAAAGTCAAATGGTCCCAATTGTCACGGAAAACATTGACACTGATCAGATAATTCCTGCGCGCTTTTTAAAATCAACAAGTAAAAAAGGTTTTGGTAAAAACTTGTTTAGGGATTGGAGATATGAAAAAGATGGGATACCAAATTCAAAGTTTATTTTAAATAATAAGAAATATAAAGGTCAAATTTTAGTTGCAGGAAATAATTTTGGATGTGGGTCAAGCCGGGAGCATGCTGCATGGGCATTAAAAGACTATGGATTTGATGTAATTATTTCAAGTTTTTTTGCAGATATATTTAAGGGAAATGCACTTAACAACGGAATTCTTCCTATTGAAGTTAAACCTGAAATATTAAAAAAAATTTTTGATGTTTTAAAAAATGAATTCAAAACAACTGCAATAGTAAATTTACATGATCAACTTTTTGAAATCAAAGACCACAATATTTTGGTTAAATTTAAAATTGACAATTATAGTAAACAATGTCTTATGAATGGTTATGACGATATTGATTTTCTTTTAAGTCAAAGACATAAAATCATTTCATTTGAAAAGAAAAAGAAATGGTAAAAAAAATTGCTGTGCTACCAGGTGATGGAATTGGACCAGAAATAATTGAGGAAGCTTTGAGAGTTTTGGGTTCAGTTGAAAAAAAATTCAAATGTAAATTCGAATTTACATTTGGAGATATCGGTGCTATTGCAATTGAAAAAACAGGTAATCCATTACCAAAGAAAACAGTTGAAATTTGTGTAGATTCGGATTCTGTTCTATTTGGAGCCATTGGAGATCCAAAGTATGATAATAACCCAAATGTTAAAATAAGACCTGAACAAGGATTACTTGGAATAAGAAAGGAATTGGGGCTATTTTGTAATATTAGGCCCGTTAAGATGTTTGAATCATTAATTGAAAGTTCAACCCTTAAAAATGAAATTGTAAAAAATATTGATTTTACCATTTTTCGTGAGTTAACTGGAGGTATATATTTTGGTGAGAAAAAACTCTCTAAAGATAAAAACACTGCATCTGATTTATGTATATATTCTAGAGATGAAATTGTGAGAATAAGTCATGAAGCATTTAGAGCAGCAAGGGATAGAAAAAATAAAATTACTTTAGTTGATAAAGCTAATGTAATGGAATCCTCAAGGCTATGGAGAAGAGTTGTTAAAAATTTACACGAAAAAAAATATAAAGATGTGAATCTTAATTATTTATTGGTTGATAATGCTGCTATGCAAATGGTTATAAATCCAGCTCAATTTGATGTTATTCTAACAAGTAATTTATTTGGAGATATTATTTCTGATATTGGTAGTGTTGTTGGGGGTTCAATAGGCTTGCTTCCATCAGCATCTGTGGGTAAAAAGAGCGCTCTGTTTGAACCTATTCATGGTTCATATCCAGAAGGTAAAAATAAAGGAATTGCCAACCCTATCGCTATGATTCTATCTACAGCACTAATGCTCAAACATTTGAAACTATCGGGCCCTGCAAATTCAATTAGTAAAGCGGTTGATTTAGCAATTCAAAATAGAAAGGGTACTCGGGACATCTTTCCTGAATCAAACTACACAACTAGTGATGTTGGAAAATATATAGCAGATAATATAAATTAACCTTTGTCCATTTTACTTTTTAGGTCGGCAAGAGCATCAATGTCCCCAAGTGTAGATTTTTCAACACTTTCTTTATTTTTTAAATTATTTTTTTTGATATTATCAGCTTCAATACCTTTGAAAACAGCAGAGTGAGACATTACAATTCTCTTAAAGTCCTTACTAAACTCTATAACTTTAAATTCAGCTTTTTCTCCTTTGGAAAGCTTCTGACCATCCTGTTTTTCCATATGTCTTCTTGGGACAAAAGCATTGATATCCTCGTTTAATTTTATTGTTGCTCCTTTGTCAACTATATCAGTAATAGATAACTCGTGAATAGAACCCTCAGAATAAGTTTCAGAATACTTTTCCCAGGGATTATCAGTTGTTTGCTTGTGTCCAAGACTTAATTTTCTACCATCCACATCGAGTTCAAGGACAATTACATCTAATTTTTGTCCTACAGTAACTATTTCTGATGGGTGTTTAACTTTTTTTGTCCATGAAAGATCAGAAATATAAATTAATCCGTCAATTCCTTCCTCTAATTCAACAAAAACTCCAAAATTCGTGTAATTTCTTACAATTCCGGAATGCTTTGAGCCTAATGGGTATTTAATAGTTATATCTGTCCATGGATCTTGAGTAAGTTGTTTAATTCCAAGAGACATTTTTCTATCTTCTTTATCTAATGTCAAAACAACAACTTCAACCTCATCACCAACTTTAACAAAATCTTGCGCAGACCTTAAGTGCGTACTCCACGACATTTCTGAAACATGAACAAGCCCCTCTACACCTTCAGCGACTTCAACAAATGCACCATAATCTGCTATCACTGAAACTTTACCTTTAAGTTTATCACCTTCATTAATTGAATCCCCAATTGCATCCCAAGGATGTTTAGAAAGTTGTTTTACACCTAACTGTATTCTTGATTTATCATCATCAAAATCAAGTATCACAACATTAAGACTTTGTTCAACTTCAAGAATTTCACTAGGATGGTTAATTCTGTTCCAAGATAAATCAGTGATGTGTACCAATCCATCGATTCCACCTAAATCAATAAATACACCATAGGATGTAATATTTTTCACAACTCCTTCGAGAACTTGACCTTTCTCTAATTGAGAAATAATTTCTTTTTTCTGTTCTTCAATATCAGCTTCTATTAGAGCTTTGTGTGATACAACAACGTTTTTAAATTCGTGGTTAATCTTTACAATTTTAAACTCCATTTTTTTGTTGACATACTGATCATAATCCCTAATTGGTTTAACATCAATTTGAGAACCTGGTAAAAATGCTTCAATACCAAAAACATCAACAATCATTCCACCTTTAGTACGACATTTTACAAATCCAGTTACAATCTCTTGCGACTTGTGAGCTGCATTTACCTTATCCCAGGCCATTAAGGTTCTAGCTTTTCTGTGTGATAAAATTAATTGGCCTGTTTTGTCTTCTCTAACATCAATCATAACGTCAACAGAATCACCAACTTTCAGGTCTGGATTATACCTGAATTCATTCAAAGAAATCACTCCTTCTGATTTTGCGTTGATATCAATAATAGCTTCTTTGTCGGTCATGTGTATAACTTTACCAACTACAACATCTGCTCCTTTTGTATCAACAAAATTCTCTGACACAATTTTTTCAAATTCCTTTAGTTTTTTATCTTCAATTGTTTCGATACCTTCTTCATAGTTTTCCCAATCAAAATTTTTAAGAAAGTCATCTGATGAAAAATTTTGTTTAGTTACCTTTTTTTCTTTTAAATCAACCTGGGAAGTTTTTTTTGAAGGTTTTAAATTTTCTTTATCAGTAGTTATATCAGTTTCTGTGGGTTTTTTGTCTATTTTTTTCTTAACTACTTTTTTTGCAGTCTTTTTTTTGGTTATATCTGAAGTCTTTTTTTTTGAAGAGGTTTTTTTAATTTTTTCCTCTTTTTTATTTTCTTCTGCCATGAAGATTTTAATTTGTATTCCATAGTATTAGAGTATAAGCGATAACTACAGAAGAGTTTTTTTTTAATTTAAATATTCTTTGAGTTACTCAAAACGCTTCAAAGAGTGCGCAAATGTACATTTTTTAAACAATTAGAGAAAATATTTAAGTTTTGATTTAAACTACTGAGATAATCTGCTATGTATTTTTTTCATCATAAATTCAAAAAGTGAATTTATATCAAATTCAGAAACATCGATTGAAATTGCATTTTCAGGAACTATTAAAGGTGAATCTTGTCTGTTTGAATCGGTATAATCCCTTTGAATAATATTTAGTTTTACTTCCTCTTTGCAAATATTAGAGTTTAATGACTTAAGTTCATTGTATCGCCTTTCGACTCTGATATTTAAATCTGCATGAAGAAAAAATTTAATATCTGCATTTGGAAATACTACTGAACCAATATCCCTACCATCCATTACAACATTGTGATTTATTGTAAAATTTCTTTGTTTGGTAACCAAAAATGAGCGTACTTCAGGAATTTCAGCTACTCTGCTAACAAAATTTGAAATATTTTCATCCCTCACATCTTTACTTACATCCGTATCGTTTAGGTGGATATTATTTTTAACAAAATCAACTTTAATATTTGGAAGTAGTTTGATTAAGGCATTTTTATCAACTAAATTATTAGATAACAAATGATTATTTTTTGCAAATAATGTCACAGCCCTATACATTGCTCCCGAATCAATATGTATAAATTTTAAAAGATTTGAAATTTTTCTTGCCAATGTACTCTTCCCTGTTGAAGAAGCACCGTCAATTGAAATTATAAATTTCCTATCCATTTTTTGGGGTTATAGTAAATCCGAAAAAAGTTCTATTTCCTGCAACGCTGTATCTTGAGTGACTAACTTGAAAATTAAATCTTCTAACATTAAATCCTACACCAAACGACATTCCAGAAAAATTTCTTATTCCCAAAATACGTAATTCTGATGAACGCTGTGAATGATAACCTAATCTGAGGTTGAAAGAACCCTCAGGAAATAATTCAACACCAAATGTGGAATGAGATAAAACTTTTTTGAAAAATCCGTTTTTAAAATTATTATTAGAAAAACTATTAGATTCATCAACAGGATTATTAAACGATAATGGCCATTTATTTAGATGATGTAAAGTCAGATGATACCTAAGTGGAAGGTATTTTAATTGGTTTGAAAAACCGAGAGAAAGATTTGTTGGCAAGGGCTCATAAACATCCTGATAGGCAGTTATTTGTTTACCAAAATTCCTAAATAAAATTGAAAAACAAATATCATTTTTTAATGACTCATAAAAAACTCCGATGTCAGTAGCAATTGCAGATGATGAATAAATATCTAAATGTGATAATATAAACTTCAATTTTGCTCCTAAATATAAGTTTGGTTTTAAAAAATAGTGGGAAGAAGAGATGCCAACTGAAGTTTCATTTCCAGTGAATTTCCCAATTGAGTTTCCGAACTCATCATAACCATTAAAATCTCCATAATTTATATAATTAATATCAAATAAGATTGCTTTTTCTCTATTAACACTAAGCGCATAAGCTAATGTCCCTCTGTGAATACCCTCAAAATATGGTTCATAATTTAACATAATTTTACCTCCGTGCTGAGAGTTAATTGTCGAAGGGTTACTTAATGCCGACTCTAAACTTGAGTCTTTTAATGTAATTGCATTGGCTAAAGACAACTCTTTGGCAGACATTGACATATCTAAGAAGCGAAAGGATGATGTTCCTCCAATTTGAGATAAAGTTGTTAGAGGAATTAACAAGAAAATTATTAAAACAAAAAATCTTACCACTTTTATCAAACGGAGATTAATTGTATTTAGTACTAACTGCTTTTCGATTGGTTATTGCAATTTTTAAAACTTCTGAAATATTTTCGACATAGTGAAACTTAAGTCCTCTTAAATATTTTTCATTTATTTCAAGAATATCTGCTTTATTCTTTTTACTTAAAACTATTTCTTTAATTCTAGCCCTTTTAGCTGCTAAGATTTTTTCTTTTATTCCACCAACAGGTAAAACCTTTCCTCGAAGTGTGATTTCACCAGTCATTGCAATCCTGTTTTTAACTTTTCTCATTAGAATAACAGAAACTAGGGATGTAATCATAGTAATTCCAGCACTTGGTCCATCTTTGGGAGTTGCGCCCTCAGGTACATGTATATGAAAATTGTGTTTACTAATGTAATCCTCTTTGATTCCTAATTCCCTTGAATGAGACATTATATATTGTAATGCTATAGTGGCAGATTCTTTCATCACCTTTCCAAGGTTTCCAGTTATAGATAACGAACCGTTTCCTCTGCTAACAGAAGATTCTATAAACAAGATATCACCTCCAAATTTGGTCCAAGCCAATCCAGTGACTATACCAGGAATTGAATTGTTTTCATAAACATCGTTTAAAAGTTTAGCTGGGCCAAGAATTTTTTCAAGTTCACTAATTTCTAACGATGCAGCTCTTGGAGTTTCTTTTGCTTCAAGCGTAGCATAATGTCTAACTACTTTTCCAATCTGTTTTTCTAATCCTCTTACACCAGATTCACGAGTATAACCCATGACAATTTGTTGCATTATTGATTTTGAAATTTTTACATGCTTTTTCTCTAATCCATTTTCGTTTAATTGCTTCGGTAATAAAAATTTAAGTCCGATTTGAACTTTTTCCTCCACATTGTAGCCACTAACGTGAATTATTTCCATTCTATCTACTAATGCTGGTTGGATAGAGGAAATTGTATTTGCAGTAGCTATAAACATAACTTTTGATAAATCATATCCACTTTCTAAATAATTGTCATAAAAGCTTGTATTTTGTTCCGGATCAAGCACCTCTAGCATTGCTGATGACGGATCACCATTGGAACTACTTGAAAGTTTATCAATTTCATCCAAAACAAATACAGGGTTTGATGTATTTGATTTTTTTATGTTTTGTATGATTCTACCTGGCATTGCACCTATGTATGTTTTTCTATGTCCCCTAATTTCTGCTTCATCTCTTAAGCCTCCCAATGACATTCTCACATATTTTCTTCCAATTGACTCAGCAATAGATTTTCCAAGCGAAGTTTTACCCACACCGGGAGGACCAACCAAACATAATATTGGAGATTTCATATCATTTCTCAATTTTAATACAGCGAGATGTTCAATTATTCTTTGTTTTACTTTTTCTAGACCAAAATGATCTCTATTCAAAATTTTCTCAGCTCTATTTAAATCAAATGAATCTTCTGAATAGGAATTCCATGGTAATGAAAGGTATAAGTCCAAATAATTTCTTTGCATCGAATATTCTGCTACCTGTGGATTCATTCTCTCAAGTTTGGAAAGTTCTTTCTTAAAATGTTTCGAAATTTCATCACTCCAACTTTTGGTTTTTGCTTGTTCGCGCATTTCTTTTACCTCTTCATCATATGAAACACCGCCTAATTCCTCCTGAATGGTTTTCATTTGTTGATGAAGGAAATATTCTCTTTGTTGTTGATCTAAATCAGTTCTTACCTTTGATTGTATATCATTCTTAAGTGATAATTTTTGAAATTCAACATCCAATTGCTTTAAACACATTAATGCCTTTTTTTCTAAACTATCTTCCTCAAGAATTTGTTGTTTTTCAAAAACCTTTAAGTTCATATTAGAGGAAACGAAATTGATTAAAAAAGCGCTGCTTTGGATATTTTTTATAGCAAAAGATGCCTCACTTGGGATTTCTGGGTTGTATTTGATTATTTTTAATGCTAAGTCCTTGATAGAGTCAATAATAGCTTCAAATGAAGGATCGTCTTTTTTAGGTTTAATATCATTTTTAGAAGTAACTTTTGCACTCAAAAAAGGTTCGGTTGAGGTATATTCAAGTGTTTTAAACCTTTTTTTTCCTTGAATTATTACAGTAATATTTCCATCTGGCATTTTTAAAACTCTTAGCACCTTTGCCATGGTTCCTTGAGAAAATAAATCATTGGGTTTGGGAGTCTTTACATCAATATTTTTTTGAGCCAAAACCCCTAAAATTTTATTATCACTATTTACCTTTTTTATCAATTTCACAGAACTATCTCTACTTGCTGTAATTGGAATTACCACTCCTGGGAACAATACAGTGTTTTTTAGTGGTAAAATAGGCAAATCATCAGGCAAAGGTTCCTTTTGAATCTCTTCCTCCTCATCAGACGTCATTAAAGGAATCAACTCTGACTCTTCGTTTAAATCGTCCAGTGATAAATCAGCGATACCTAAAAAATTTTTATTTAGCATAAAAATATGTCATTATGTCTGTTTTGAATTTATAAATTAATTAAACAGAGAAATTCTTATATCAATTTAATACGTTTCAAACTCCATGCCACCGATTATTAGAGTCAATTAAACGACATTTTTTTTCTTATTTAATTTGATTAATACTAAAGCACCTGCTACAAAAAAGATGAAAAAAAGTAGAATAGAATTTCTCATACTACCTGTTATTTGATCTACAGTTGCAAACAAAGTCATCCCTATAACAATACTTGTCTTTTGAGTTACATCGTAAAAACTGAAGTAAGATGTGTTGTTATTTGATTTGGGTAAAAGCTTTGAATAAGTTGATCTTGACAATGATTGAATTGCACCCATTACTAAACCAACAAACCCCGCAGCAATATAAAACTCAGTTGTTGATTCGACAAAATAACCAAAAACACATAGCAACGCCCAAGCAAAGTTTAAAATAATCAATGTATTTATATTACCAATTTTGTTTGAAATCCTAGCGCTTAACACTGAACCAATTATAGCTACCAACTGAATTAATAAAATACTGACAATAAGGCCTAATCTTTTTTCATCATCTCCACCCCAATTAATTTCTGCTTCTCCAAAATAAGTAGCAACAAGTATTACTGTTTGCAAAGCAATACTGTAAATAAAAAATGAAACTAAAAAGGTTTTTGTGGTATCAAGTTTTTTAAATTGATGCCAAACCTCTTTTAATTTGCTGTAACCTGAAAAAAATACATTTGCCCCAACGAAATGTTCGATTTCATCGTCTTTAATTCTATCATAATATTTCTTTCCTGGTAAATAGTAAAAACTATATTGACTAAACAAAAACCACCAAACACCAACCATTATAAAGGAAATTTTCATGGCATTGATTTGAGCATCGCCATTTAATTGATTAATGAAAAACTTTTCTGGCATATTAACCATCAAAATGTTAATTAATAATAAAATAACACTTCCAATATATCCCATTGCATATCCTTTGGCACTTATTTTATCTTGTTGTTCCTTAAATGCAATTTCAGGTAAATATGAGTTATAGAAAACCAAACTAGCCCAAAAACCAATTAGGGCAATAAAATAATACATCAAACTTGTTTCAAGATTTTCAATATCAAACCAATAAAGCATTATACAAGCAGCAGAACCAGAATAGCAAAAAAACTTCATAAAAAGTTTTTTTCTACCGGTATAATCAGCAATTCCTGACAAAAGCGGAGTTAGATTTACTAAAATAAGAAATGCAAAAGCTGTTACATAACTAATCAATGCTGTATTTTTAAATTCAATCCCTTGAAAAGTTATGTAGTCATCTGTTACTGACCCATAGAATATCGGAAATATGGCAGTAGATATTACCAAAGGATAAACAGAATTAGCCCAATCGTATAAAGCCCAGGCATTGAGTAATTTTTTACTACCCTTAGGATGTTTTAACATTTAATTGGTTTTTTCAAATAAACGAAATTGTTTTAAAATGATAAATGTAAATTTGCTAATGCTATGGAAAAAATAAAACAGGGTATTAAAATTCCCTCATATATTAAGTGTGGATTACAATTAATGGAGTTTTTAAGTCCATACTTAGCTATGCGTGTAGCTTCATATTTATTTTCAGTTCCTTACAAGTTTAGGATTTCTACAAAAGAAATCGAAGAAATAGAAAAAAGAAAGAAAGGTTTCTTGCATGTTCCCACAATTAACAAATCAATATGTATTTACAATTGGAAAGGAAATAAAAAAAATATTCTTATGGTTCATGGATGGAGCGGAAGAGGGACAAGTATGTATAAAATTGCTCAAATTTTAAATGAAAGCGGATTTAATGTCATATCATTTGATGCCCCTGCTCATGGTAAGTCCGAGGGGACTACGACTGGTGCACCTGAATTTATCCAATCTATTAATTTACTTAACAACCATTTCAATGGCTTCTATGCAATTATTGGTCACTCTCTTGCAACTGTACCGATTTTCAAATGCTATAAAAATTTAAGAGGTATTGAAAAGATTGTTACTATTGGTTCAGTAAATAAAATGATAGATATTTTTGAAAATTTCACTGCCCGACTTAAATTAAAGAAATCTACATGCGACATCATGATAAAATATTTGGAAAAGAAATTTGATGTTAGTGTTGACTCCTATGCAGCTGAAAAAATGACAGAACAAATTGAATGTAAAATACTTATGTTTCATGACAAAGATGATAGAGAAATTCCAATTGAATGCAGTAGAATTTTAAATAAAAAACTAAAGAACTCAAAATTAATTGAAACCACTGGACTTGGTCATAGTAGAATCTTAAAGGATATTGAAGTTGCAGAAAAAATTAAAACTTTTATTTTAGAGCAATGAAAAAGCTTTTATTTTTTCTTATGTTATTTTTCTTGACTAATTTTTCATTTAGCCAAGAAAAAATAAGTGGTTCAATGAGTTCTATAAATCAAAATCTTTCTATGAAAAAAACAAACGAATATTGGAAAAGCAAACTAAGCCCTGAAGCTTTTAGAATATTAAGAGAAAAAGGAACAGAATATCCTCACACTGGTGAATATAATCTTCATTTTGAAAAAGGCACCTATAGATGTAAAGGATGTGATGAAGAATTGTTTATTAGTGATTCAAAATTTGAATCAAATTGTGGCTGGCCAAGTTTTGATTCTTCAATTGAGGGAAAAATTAGATATGAAAAAGATACTTCTTTAGGGATGATAAGGACTGAGATTATTTGCAACAGTTGTGATGGTCATTTGGGTCATGTCTTTAACGATGGTCCAACTTCAACTGGACTTAGATATTGCGTTAATTCAGTTGCTTTGGATTTTGATTCTAATGTAGAATAATTAAAAAATCACATATCTTTTGTTTTATCAATAACAATAGTGTTTTGTATTTTTACAAAAAAAAGCATGAGTAAATACGATCTAATAATACTTGGTAGTGGTCCTGGAGGTTATGTAGCGGCCATAAGAGCTTCTCAACTTGGTTTAAAAACAGCAATTATTGAAAAGGAAAGCCTTGGAGGAATATGTCTTAATTGGGGATGCATTCCAACAAAAGCGCTTATTAAATCTGCTGAGGTATTTGATTATCTAAAACATGCGGAAGATTATGGATTAAAAATTAAAGAATACGATAAGGATTTCAACGCGGTAGTTAACAGAAGTCGTAATGTTGCAAATACTATGAGTAAGGGAGTGAATTTTTTAATGAAGAAAAATAAGATTGATGTGATTATTGGGCATGGTACGCTTTTACCTGGAAAAAAAGTTCTGGTACAATCTGAAAATGAAGAGAAAGAAGTTTCTGCTGAACACATAATTATTGCTACTGGTGCAAGAGCAAGAGAACTTACAAATCTAAAGCCAGATGGAAAAAAAATTATCGAATATAGAAAAGCAATGACACTAGAGAAACAACCAAAAAAAATGGTTATTGTTGGTTCTGGAGCTATTGGAGTTGAATTTGCTTATTTCTATAATGCAATGGGTACTGAAGTAACAATTGTTGAATATCAACCAAGAATTGTTCCTGTTGAAGATGAAGACATTTCAAAACAAATGGAAAAGATATTCGTCAAATCTGGAATTAAAGTATTAACAAGTTCTGAAGTTAAAGAAGTTCAAGAGAATGGTAAAACATTAAAAGTAATTATTGAGAAAGATGGTAAATCTAGTGATATTGATGCCGATGTGGTATTATCAGCTGTTGGAATTAAAGCCAATATTGAAAACATTGGACTGGAAGAATTAGGTGTGAATGTTAAAAATGACAAAATTGTTGTTGATTCATTTTATAATACTAACGTTCCAGGATACTACGCAATCGGTGATGTAACTGGTGGACAATCACTTGCTCATGTTGCATCTGCCGAAGGAATTATATGTGTAGAAAAAATTGCCGGCTTAGACGTTGACAAATTGGATTATGAAAATATTCCAGGGTGTACGTACAGCCAGCCTGAAATAGCTTCTGTAGGATTAACAGAATTACAAGCCAAAGAAAAAGGTTATGAATTAAAAGTTGGAAAATTTCCATTTACCGCATCTGGTAAGGCACAAGCTAGTGGGACTCCGGATGGATTTATCAAAGTAATTTTCGATGCTAAATATGGCGAGTGGCTTGGATGTCATATGATTGGTTCTGGCGTTACTGACATGATTGCTGAAGCTGTCTTGGGTAGGAAACTAGAAACTACTGGACACGAAGTACTCAAATCTGTTCATCCTCACCCTACAATGAGTGAAGCAGTAATGGAAGCTGTTGCAGATGCCTACGATGAAGTAATACATCTGTAATTTACAGACTTTTATTAACAAAGCTTTGAACGGCTAAATAATAACTCATCAATCCGAAACCCATTATTAGTCCTGAGGCAACAGGTGTAATAAAAGATTTATGTCTGTAATCTTCTCTAGAAGCAGTATTTGAAATATGTACTTCAATTACTGGGGATTCAACAGCTTTTATTGCATCGGCAATTCCTATGGAAGTATGGGTGTATGCACCGGCGTTAAGTATTATTCCATCACAATCAAAGCCAAATTTTTGAATTGCACCAATTAATTCTCCCTCAATATTTGATTGAAAATAACTAAATGAACAAGACTTAAAATCAGATTTTAATTTCTTTAAAAAAACATCAAAATCTTGATTTCCATAAATATTTGTTTCTCGCTTTCCAAGCAAGTTTAAATTAGGTCCATTAATTATAGATAACTTCATAATTTGTCAAAACTAATAAACTCTGGAAAATGAATTGTTATTTTTGAGTATGAATTGGGACGATTGCCTTAACAAATATGCCATACATTTAGAATTTGAGCTTGGCCTATCCAAAAATAGTATTGATAGTTATTTATTTGATATCAAAAAACTAAAAGACTTTATAGAAAAAAATTACAATCAAAAATCCCCTGAAAACATAAAACATAATGAATTAAAAAAATTCGTTTTTATAATTTCTAAGGAAGTAAAAGCATCATCTCAATCAAGAATAATTTCAGGTCTTAAAAGTTTTTTTAATTTTTTACAATTGGAAACAAATTTGGAAAATAATCCAACAAAACTATTAGAAACTCCAAAAATTAGAAAACAATTTCCTGACACTTTATCTACAGACGAAATTGATAATTTAATAAACTCCATTAGCAGTAAAGACACTTTTTATTACCGTAACTTATGTGCGGTAGAACTTATGTATAGCTGTGGTTTAAGAGTCAGTGAACTTATTTCTTTAAAATTTTCAGATTTGTTTTTTGATGAAGCTTTGATTAGAGTTCG
>PKDV01000087.1 GCA_002862715.1 Flavobacteriaceae bacterium
TTTTATGGTGCTTTAGTTTCTGGAGCTTTGATTGGTTGTATCATTGGAGGTTCAATTGCAGGTGAAATCGGAAGAATTTTTGGTAGAAAAAAAGGTCTTGTGCTAGCAGGTGTACTATTTCTTCTTTCAGCTATTGGTTCATCTTTTCCTGAAATACCTTTTTCAAAGCTTGGGGTCAATACAGACCAATATGCATTATTATTTATTTTATATAGAGTTATAGGTGGAATTGGAGTTGGAATTGCATCCATGCTTTCACCTGTTTATATATCTGAAATAGCACCGGCAAGTATTAGAGGAAAATTGGTTTCATATAATCAATTGGCTATTGTCGCTGGTTTTATGATTGTCTATTTTGTTAACGCAGGTATCGGTCAATCTGGTGATGATACATGGCTCAATGAAATAGGATGGAGGTACATGTTTTTATCAGAGCTGATTCCAGTTATTCTCTTTTTGATTCTTTTGAATTATGTTCCTGATACTCCAAGGTCTTTGGTGTTAAGGGAAAAAGATGACGAGGCTTACAATGTTTTATTGGCTTTAAATGATAAAAACGAAGCAAAAAGAGTTTTTGATGAGATAAAAAATACACTTGTTGAAAAATCTGGTGCACTTTGGTCATACGGCTCTTTGCTTATCATTGTTGGAATAATGCTTTCAGTATTTCAGCAATTTGTTGGTATAAATGTAGTTTTATATTATGCTCCTGAAATATTCAAAACAGTTGGTTTCGGAACTGATGCAGCACTCTGGCAAACTGTAATTGTAGGTATCGTTAACTTTCTTTTTACCATAATAGCTATAAAAACTGTAGACAGCTATGGAAGAAAACCCCTAATGATAATTGGAGCTATTGGAATGGCAATTGCAATGCTCTCCCTTGGAACAAGTTTTTTCCTGGAAGTTGGCGGCCTGCTTGCTTTAATATGTATGGTTGTTTACGTTGCTTCATTTGCACTTAGCTGGGGTCCGGTAACATGGGTTCTTTTATCTGAAATTTTTCCAAACAACATAAGAAATAAGGCAATGCCAATTGCAGTTGCAGCTCAATGGATAGCAAATCTTGTCATTTCAGTTACATTTCCGATTATGGCAAAAAGCACATACTTAACTGAAACATTTAATAATGGTTTTGCGTACTGGATTTATGGAATTATGTCTGTTCTTGCCGCAATATTTGTTTTAAAATATGTACCCGAAACAAAAGGAAAAACCCTTGAGGAAATGAACAAATTATGGAAAAAATAATGCGAATTATTTCGATTATTTTTTGCCTTACTTTTTTAAACTTTAATTTTTTAGAAAGTCAATCTTTATTCTATGAAGACGATAATTATGTTGGAGATTTCATAAGTGAAAATTCAATTTCTAATTGGTATGTAAATAACTCTGGAAGCAAAACTCTTGAGCAAAACGATGTATTTAATGGTCAATATTCAATGAAAATCGAAACAAGTTCTACTTGTCTGATTTTTAATTCGAGTCAAGTTCCATTTACAAAAGAAAATGGTAAATCCTACAATATTGGATTTTATATGAAAGGGAAAAAAGGAAATACTGTAACAGTTTCCTTAAAAAATTCAAATATTGCACCTGATGAGTCGCCAAAGACCATTGCATTAAGAAATAATGGTTGGTCTTTTTACAGAGTTATTCTCGATTCTTCATCAAGTTCAAGCGATGGCGCTGCTAAAATCAAGATAAAATTTGACAATCCCGGATATTATTACATTGATGTTATAAGTGTAAGTGAATATTCTAACAAAACTATATATGTCTCATCAATAAACGGTAGTGACAACAATGATGGAACTTTAAATTCTCCTTTTAAAACCATACAAAAAGCTGTTAATTCATGGGAATTAGGTGATTTTATTGAAATTATGCAAGGTGAATACAACAACAATGGCTATGGTAATGGTAGCCTTTATAATGGACCAGTTGTTAATTTAAATTCTAATCAAATTACTGATGCTAATTTGTACAATCCTATGGTAATTAAAAATTATGGAAATGATAGACCTTTAATAAAATTTGACGGTTCTGCTGGATTTAATGGTGATCATAGCCACATTGAAATTAGCGGATTAGAAATTTCAGGAATAAACGAATCCATAACATATAATCAGGCTATGAATTATAGGCCAACTCAAAACAATTACTTTTCAGGTAGAGGTATTTCCATTTGGAGGGGGCACCACATTAATATAAATAACAATATTGTCCATCACACACCGAATTCAGGAATAAGGGTCAACAACGGAGATTATTGTCATATTTCATATAATACGATTTATAATACAACTTGGTGGTCTCCTAACGCTGAAAGTGCAATTGTATACGCGACTGTTAACGGAATTGACAATTATGAGTCATATAAAATGAGAATGACGGGAAATACTTCTTTTAATAATGAAAATAGAATTCCTTTCCACAAATTTGGTAATAATCAGTGTTCAGGTTTTGGCTATGGTTGTTCAAACTACAACAAGTTTGTTGATGGTAACGGAGTATATGTAACAAGAAATAATCAATACCCTGACAGTAATGGAGATGCCAATCCAAATCACCCAGATGAAAGTTCTGCATATAATGGTAAGTTTTTTATTGCTAATAACGTTTCATATCAAAATGGAATAAATGGAATTGTTATTCACAAAACTGACAATGCAGTAGTTGTAAATAACACTGTTTTCGCTAATGGTATTTCTCCTTTGACATCTGAACTTAGCAGTGACCAGCCAGTTTGGTATCAAAATGTCACACAAGGAAGACAAGGATGGTCAGGAATAACAATTAATAATTCAAAGAATATTACCCTTTTAAATAACATAATTTCTGGTGGGAGAAACTCGGACGAGGTTTATAAAATTGTAAACTCAAACGGATATGTTACAAATATTAAAAGGGGAAACAACTTGATTTATGTCGGGAAAGAACCCACTAGTTGGACCGCAAACAATGGAGGTGGTGCATTTAGCTTTGAGATGAATAATCCACAATTTATAAACGAAAACATATCGACTATAAACTTGCGATTATCTGAAAACAGTCCAGCAATTGGAAGAGGCGTGTCTAATTCTCTAAATGCTTTAATGGATATTGATGGTAATTACAGAAACCCCAATAGCATTGATATCGGAGCCTATTCATACAATACAAATTTTTTATCTATTGTTGAAAATTCAACAAAGCAGCTTATATTCTATCCAAATCCAGTTAAAGACATAGTTATTGTTCCAAATTTATCAAGTGGTGTATTTAAAACTTTTGATATTAGAGGAAGTATTGTGAAAATTGGGGAATTCCATAACAATAAAATTGATTTATATGAACTAAATAGTGGTATTTATTTTATATCCATTAATAATAATAGACCAAGAAAAATAATAAAGCTTTAAAAGAATTCTGTTTAATAATTCACTTATTATTTTATTAATTTGATAAAAAAAAACCATCATTTTTAATAAATAGTAAATTTTAAGTTATTTTTACATTAACTAAACAAACTAACCATGAAAAAACTATGCGCATTATTATTGCTTTTGCCAATATTTATATTTGGACAGGGTAAACAAGTTGTTGGAGTTGTTAACGATGATAGTGGTTCTCCACTCCCTGGTGCAACAATTCAAATTGAAGGCTCTGAGTCGCTGGGAGCAATTTCTGATTTCGATGGAAAATTTTCGATTTTATTAAAAAATGATGAAAACACCATAATTGTTTCATATGTAGGTTTTTTAACCGAACAAGTTGAAATTGGAGATAATTTAAATGTGACAATTAACTTAGAACCAGATGTAACAGAGCTAGAAGAGGCAATAGTTGTTGGATATGGAACAGTTTTGAAAAGCGATTTAACTGGTGCGGTTTCTTCTGTTGAAGTTGATGAAAACTTATCCAAACAACTTACTTCAATTGATCAGTTGCTCCAAGGTAGAGCAGCAGGTGTACAAATAACACAAAATGCTGCAAACCCAAATTCTGGAGTCAGTGTAAGAATTAGAGGTACAAATAGTTTGAGGGGTAATAATGAACCATTATACGTTGTCGATGGTATAATTGTTTCATCTGCTGCGGAGGATGTTTTGCAAGTTGATCCAGCAGGGGGACAAGGTAACACTGGACAAGATCCTCAAAGTGGATTAAACGGTATCAATCCACGAGACATTGAAAGAATTGAAATTCTTAAAGATGCTTCTGCAACAGCTATTTACGGCTCTAGGGGTGCAAATGGTGTTGTATTAATCACAACAAAAAGTGGACAAGAAGGAGAAAAAGGTAGAATAAACGTTTTTACAAACACCTCAATGTCCACAATAACAAAAAAATATGATATGCTTGATGGTTTAGGATTTGCAGATTATTCAAATGCAGTTAGAGCCCTCACTGGTGACACTCCCAGATACGCTGTTGTAGGAGATGAGGTTTATTCTTACAGAATAGATAATACGGGAAATATTTCGGATGAATTAAATTCATTACCCCTATCAATTTATGATTGGCAAGATACTGTGTATGAAACCAGCGTCAGTAATAGTGCAGGTGTTTCATTTTCAGATGGAAATAAAAAAGGAAATTACTATTTATCTGCCGGTTTTAATGAACAAAATGGTCTTGTTAAATCGGCAAGACTTAGTAGTTTTGATTTCAGACTAAACCTTAATTACAATTTAAATGAAAGGTCAAGAGTTGAGGCTAGAATAAGCACGTTTGTTAGCAATTCAAATTTTTCTGAGGGTGGTGATAAAATTGGTGGAACTCAAAGTTTTGTACAACAAGCTGCAACATACAGACCAATTATTAACAACAATTCCGCACAAATTTTTGATGATGAGGAAATTGGTGTTTCAAACCCATTAACATTTATTGACGATTTTTCCGATAAATCGGCGGAATCTAGAATATTTGCTTCTCTTGCATACAAACACAAGTTTGATTTTCCTGGTTTAGAATACGAGTTTAGATTAGGGGGTAACCTGAGAGACAAGGATAGAAATAGGTTTTATGGAACATCTACATATGTGGGTAATTTAGATGATGGTCAGCTTCAGATGATGAAATTAAATTCTCTAACTTATCAAATCAACAACATTATTAGATATAACAGGAATTTTAATAGAAATCACAGACTAAATGCAGTCCTAGGAGTAACATATGATGTTAGAGATGTTGAATCCTCAACCTATGCAGTAGCTGACTTTATCACACCTCAACTAGGTGACGCGCAACCATTTTTAGGTCAAATAATTAAATCACCCTTGTTTGTAACTGCTGCAGATCAACAGATTTTTTCTGTTTTAGGAAGATTTAATTACACTCACAAAAACAAGTATACATTAACCTCAAGTTTTAGGTATGATGGTGTATCAAAGTTTTCTGAAGGAAATAGATATGGATTCTTTCCATCATTTGCAGCTTCCTGGAATGCTAGTAGAGAAACATTTGTTCAAGACCTTAATGTTTTTTCAACCTTGAAAATTAGGGCTGGATGGGGCCAAATAGGTAATCATGGAATAAGTCCATACGGAACTCTTTCCAACTACGGTGCTTCTGAAGCATTATATGGAACTCCAAATGGCGGAACAACTGTTCCTTTAATTTTAAATAATATTCCAAATCCAGAACTTACGTGGGAAACTACAGAACAACTAAATTTTGGTATAGATTTCGGCTTTCTTGGGGGTAAAATATCTGGCTCTGTCGATGCTTACGATAAAATAACCAAAGACTTACTACAACGTGCGCCAATTCCAACATCGTCCGGCTATGGAACTCTAGTTATTAATAGGGGAAGTATGAGCAACAAAGGTTTGGAGCTTTCGCTAAATTTAGAAGCTATCAACTCCAATGATTTTAATTTAAGTGTCGGCGGAAATATTGCATTTAATAAGACAAAAATTGTAAATCTAGGATTGCCACCTGCTGATATTTTACTGCCATTTAATAATGGAGGCAATGGTTACTCTGTGCAGCAACGAGGTCTATATTATGGAAATGAGATTAGTAGAGGAAACTCTGTAAAATTCCCAATAAATATTTTTATTGAAGGAGAAGAAAATGCTCTTTTCTATGGTTGGAAAACCGATGGTTTATTTCAAGAAGGAGATGAGTTTTATACTATAAATGGTAGTCTCGCACAACCAGGAGACATTAAAGTTTTAGATATAAATGGAGATGGTGTTGTTGATCTAGACGATAGAACTATTATTGGTAATCCGAATCCGGACTATACTTATGGATTAAATGTCAATATGAACTATAAACAATTTTCATTGAACATGCTGTTTAACGGAGTTTATGGAAATGATATTGTCAATGCAAACATGTATAGATTTGGTTGGGCTTCAAGAAGCACCTTTAGAAATATTCTCTCTGATGCATGGTACAACAGGTGGACTCCTGAAAATACTAATACTTCATACCCAAGAATTGGTTATGATTCAGAACTTTTACCAGCATTGATGGACAACACAATTGAAGACGGAAGTTACCTGAGACTAAAAAATATATCTTTAGGATATAATCTAGATGTTGATTCCATTAATTTTATTGATTCTGCAATATTATCAATTACTGGAATCAACTTATTTACTTGGACTAATTACTCAGGCTATGATCCCGAAATTACATCTTTCCTATGGGATGGCCTTATTCAGGGAACCGACTGGAATAATAAACCGAACTCAAAAACAATTTTAATTGGATTAAATGTTGAACTGTA
The DNA here is from genome assembly GCA_002862715.1 of Flavobacteriaceae bacterium. Taxonomy (GTDB): domain Bacteria; phylum Bacteroidota; class Bacteroidia; order Flavobacteriales; family Flavobacteriaceae. Next base: position 6,728 of record PKDV01000087.1, read on the forward strand.
AAATGAAAATTATGAAAATTATTAAATACACATTTTTTATAACTGCCTTTCTTCTAACTTCTTGTAATTTAGATGAAACACCCCCCTTTCTTGATGAATCAATTTATCAAGATCCCGCAAGTGCTATTGGAGCCAGAGACGGTATTTACCAAGCCATCTCATCATACAACTCTCAAGAACACAGATTATTTGTGGAAAATTTGTATGGTGGTTTAATGTACACAACTAGAGGTGGTGGACAGGTAACTGGAAATGATCAGGTAACCATAAATTCACTAAAACCTGGTTATCATCCTTTTACTGAGCAAGTGTGGCAAGGATTATACACTGTTGTTTCTAGATCGAATGGAGTAATTAATGCTACTACATTGCCTAACGAGAGCAATACACTTAATGATGTTGCTGGTAATGCTTTTTTTACAAGGGGTTGGGCATACTTTAAGCTTGCTGAACTATGGGGTGACTTACCATTGTGGCTCGAGTTACCGGATTCTAACAATACAGATAAGGCCCTTTCCAGCGAACATGAAGTATACGCTCAAATTTTAAGTGACTTTGATAATGCAGCTACATATTTAAAAGGAGAAAATCAAGACTTAGGTTATCCAAAAAAATGGGCAGCTAATATGATGGAAGCAAAAGTATGGATGAAATTGGCTACAAATTCTGATTTAAGAGATGCTCTAGGGTACTCTGAAGCTCAATGTTGGTCTAATGCATACGACGAGGCAAAAAAAGTTTATGATTCAGGTCAATATTCTTTGTTGCCAAATTTTTCTGATTTGTTCAATAGATTTACTGGCGGAGAGAACACATCTGAGTCAATATTTGAATTGCAAGCTTCTGCCGAAGCTGCAAACTCTCAAATGGGTAGAAATTTTACTCCTTGGAGATATAAAGGAACTGCTCGAAACGGTCATTTTGGTTGGTTCAGAGTAGCACGGGTTTTTCATGACTATCATTGCAGTATTTATGGAACCAAAGGAGCTGGAAATGGTATTAACAGTGTCATAATACATGACAAAAGATATGAAGGAACATATATTAGTTTTTACAACCAAGCTTACCCAAATCCAAACAATACAGCAAGAGTTTACCCAACAGGAAATGGAAATAACAATATGGGAGCAACTCAACCATATCATTTTAAATTTACAGAAAAAGACCGAACAAGTATGAATCAATATGGAGATCAAAACCTAATTGATTTAAGATATGCAGAAGTGTTGCTTATGCTTGCTGAAATTTCTAATGAACTTGGTAATGGGGAACAAATGATTTATTTGACTCCTGTATTGGAGAGAGCTGGAGTTGCTGGGGAATTTGCAAGACCGGAGTGGACACAAGGACAAGAAGCATTTAGAAATGCAATCATGGATGAGTATAAATTCGAACTCGTTGGAGAAGGTTATGATGGTTTTCACGCGAGAAGAAGAGGATATGACTATTTCTTAAACAATACTATTTTAAGAAATAATAATCCAATTAATAATTCAGAAAGGACTCTGTTTTATTCATTTAGAAGGTATCAACCCAATAGAGAAATAGTTTTTTCAACTAATGAGGATGAAGTAATGAAAATTCCAATCCCCTTATCTGAAATCAACACCAATAGTTTGATTAATTAATTACATCAACAAAATATTATTGAAAAAATTAAAGGTTTATTAATTTATAAGCCTTTAATTTGTTATATTCGTTTTTCTATAAAAATTAATTTAAATTAAAATATGAAACATTTATACTTACTATTTATTTTATCATTCTCAATCTCATTTGCTCAAAACTCGAGTAAAGCTAATTATTTAGTTAATGGAGATTTTGAATCTGGTATTACTGGAATGGCTCTCAACAATGCTGCCAGAGGTACTGTAGAAGCATCAGACGTTACTAGAAGTTCTAGTTCTACAGGTTCTGTAAAATTCACTGCAAGCCTTAATGGTGCTGCCAATGTTGTTCTATTTTTTGGAGGATCACAAGCTGTAACTGATTCTGGAGTTTATCATTTCGGATTTTGGATAAAAGCTGATGCTGCAACGGCTGATTCACCACAAACATTCAAAGTTGGTGGAAATAACAAAGCTACTGGCGGAGCTGCCACTTATCCAAGGTCACCAGTCATAACATTAACTGACACTAATTGGCATTATATTATTTACTCCACAGCAGTAGGATTAGGTTCTGACGGTAAAGGTGCTGACGGAACTGGATCGGCCGAGTTAAGACCAATTATATGGACTGCAGCTGATGGTGTATTTTACATTGATGATGCAAAACTGTTCTTAGGAGTACCATCAGGAGATATGGAAGTTGCTGCTCACCTTCCAGGTGCTGCCGTTTCACTTCCTTCAGGTGCAGGAGCTGCAAGTGTTCACTACAATTCTCAAAACTATGGAGGTAGTAACCAAATTAGCAGTTTCGCATATGATACAAGTGAAAAATATTCTGGTAATAAATCACTTAAAGTCGTAACTACAGCTACAACTAATGATGATGACTTACAAGGAACTGTTGTTGTAAAACAAAACGATAACAAAGGCTTTAGACCAGTACAGTATGTAAATCAAAATATTGGAACGGGCTCTGACGCGACTACCTATCCTTTCATAACTTATACTGGGTCAGTTTGGGTTAAAGCGACATCTGAAGCTAAATTTCAATTAAATTTGAAACTGGGTGGAGAACCAAACCGTTCTGCTGTTACTACACTTGCTGCGGATACTTGGACTCAAGTTCAAGTGACTGCTCAAATGGCAAGAAATAACGACGGAATTAAAGTTATTCTTCCAACCTTTTTGTTTTTAACTCCTTCTGCGACTTACTATGTTGATGACATGAGTGTATCATGGACAGAAGCAACAGAGATTAATACCACTCCTGATCTTGCTTTCCAAGGTGTTGTTGATTTTTCACTTCCAGGAAAATGGATGAAGGGTGTCCACTTAAAAGCCAATGCTGATATTTCTGACCTGAGTATTTATGGTATTGGTGTATACAGCAATGGTGGAACTACAGAAAACGAAAACCAAGCCTTGACCGGAAGCGCAACTGCTGGTGATGATATCTTTGTATGGGATTCAAACGCTGGTGAAACTGCTGCTGATATTTATATGAATGCATCCAATGTGTTTAACCAATCTATTTACAATGCTGAAATGGATGGATTCAATGGTGACGATGCACTAACATTAACAAAAAGCGGTGAAATAGTGGAAACTTTTGGTGTCATTGGTACTGATGGTACTGGTGAGTCTTGGGAATATATGGACACATGGGCCTACAAAGTAGATGGTGCATGGACTTATGGAACAGTGAATTGTACCGATGGTTCATACTTTACTTGGGATTCTGGTTGTACTTACCCATTAGCTGTTGGTAAAGAAGTAACTGGTGCATCTACTACTAAGGTTGCTGCATTCTCTGAAAACATGGCTGATATGCCAGGCAGTGGAGGTTTTTACTACAAAGAAGATGAAGCTCCAATAAAAAGGACAACTTCCAGTCAAAACCCAACTGGTGGAACTGCTATGCAATATGTTGATGATGGAACATTCCAGTACTCAAATATGCAAATTCGCTTTAAAAGTAAAGTTGATCTTGCTCAAATGAACACACTTACTTTAAAAGCTTATATACACGGAGATTCTCTGACTGGAACACAAACTAATCAGTTGGCTCTAAAACTTCAAGATGCAACAGAAAGTCAGCCTTGGAACAACCAAAATGTTGTTACACAAGAAATTGACTCTGTTGATGTATGGAAAGAGCTTACGTTTACATTTAATGATAGTGCCTCAATGGCTAGAGACGATGTTGATAATATTGTGGTACAGTTTAATGGTGAAAACAACAATGATAAAGTTTATGCTTACATCAAGGATGTTGTAGGATCCTATACTGAGCCAACTACCGTAACTCCAAATGACAATCTGGTTATTACGTTCGATGAGAGCTGGGTAACAGATGGTGATGATAAAGATGTATATGGTGATGCTGGAGCTACTGTTACAATTATTGACGATCCATCAAATAGCAACAAAGGAAAAGTCCTTAATGTTCAGTACAATGAGAGTGCGGATGACTGGCAAAATGCGCAGATGATATTAAATGCTGCAAAAAGCCAAAAAGCACTTGATCTTAGAACTATTAAGACTGTTACATTTGATGTATGGACAAGTCACGACGATTCAGATTCTAACAAAGGTACATACACTGGACTTTTAAAATTAGAGAACAGAGTTGGTGGAGGAAGCACAATTGAAAAATCATTCCCAGTTGCTGGTAATGGTTGGGAAACTGTTACTGTTGACTTCTCTGATGTTAACGGACATGAGGGGCAATTTGCTAAGATTGTATTGTTTACAAACTATGGTTCAGGAACTCATAAGAAAGATGACCTAAGAATCTATGATAATTTCAAGTATGCTGAGGGAGATGCATTCCAAGCTGATGCAGTACCTGCGACAGCTGCTCCTACTCCAACAGTATCTGAAGTAAACGTTATGAATATTTACTCTGACGCATACTCCAATACAACAGTTTGGTCTGACAACGAGATTAGAGCTGGATGGAGTTCTGGAGGCGAAGTCAAAGAAATTGACTTTAGTTCTACTGACAAGATGTTGAAGCTAAAAGAAGCCAATTACATCGGTCAATACTGGACAACCACAGATAATGCTCGTGGGCCAATAGATCTTACAAAATATGATAAGATGTCTGTTGATGTATGGGTTGAAGCAATCTCAACTGACAAAACCTTAGGAATTGCTCTATTAACTTCTGATGAGAAGAAAGTAGATTACACAATTGCTGCTGGTGATGCCGGATGGAGAACTATTGAACTCGATGTTAGCAACTATGGCGGAATTGATGCTGTTAATGGAGTTAAGTGGGAACCAAATCCACAAGGATCTATTTCACTTATGTATATTGATAACTTCTATGCATACGATTCAACGCTAAGCATTGATGATTTAGAAGAATCAACTATTACAATCTATCCAAATCCTTCTACAGGAATTGTTAATATAACTGGTGTAGAACAAGTTGACGAGATTAGAGTATTCACAATAAGTGGACAACTAGTCAAGAAAGCTGAAAATACTAGTTCAATTGACCTAAGTTCTGAGATGAGAGGACTATATATGATTGAAATAGAGTCTGACGGTAAAACAATTGTTAACAGACTAATCAAAGAGTAACTTTAAATTCTAACAACAATAAGGGCTCATTAACATGAGCCCTTTTTTTTAAATATCATGAAAAAAATAACAACTATAATATTACTACTAACACTTACCTATAGTATTGCACAAAAACCTAATAAGTTTCATCTAGAAAGAGCTACAATGTTTACAAATTACATTGCTGACAATATTGAACTTAGTGAGGATGATAAACAATTCGTTTACAATGTAATGCTTGATAGAGGTGTTAATGCAACTAAGCAAATAAAAGGTAAAAATTTATCACAGGAAGATAAAAAAGCAATTTATCGTGCTGAATATAAAAATGCAGCAACAAAACTTAAGGACAAATTTGGCAACAAAAAAGGAAACAAGATTATGGCCTTGAGTAATGAAGCAAGAAAAAAGAACAATAGCAAATAATTACAAGCACGGTAACATTATGTTATTAAGAAACGTACTATTACTGTGCTTTTTTTCTTTAAGCCTTAATGCCCAACTAACACCGCAAGAAATGGTCATAAAAATGGGCCGCGGTTTAAATCTCGGGAATGTATTAAGTGCTCCTGTTGAAGGAAACTGGTCAGGAGCTGCCACTGAAGAGTATTTTCAAGATGTCTCTGATGCCGGATTTAAAAATGTCCGAATTCCAATTGATTTTTACGGAAGCAGAACATCAGGTTCAACAGCAAATTATTCAAAAGAACCGAACACATCATCTAACTATAATGGTTCAATGGGCGACTATGTTGTAAGCTCAACATATTTAGACAGAGTCGAGCAAGTAATTAATTGGGGTTTATCAAATAACTTAGTTATCATATTAGATTTTCATGGTGCTGAACTAAAATCTGAGTTTATTTTTACATTTGACAGTGATGATAACAATTATACAAATCCTACATCGGCAAAAAGAAGTGCTGACTTAGACAAGTTCTTTTCAATATGGAAACAAATTGCAGAAAGATTTAAAAACTACAGCGACGATTTAATTTTTGATGTAATAAATGAGCCTTATTTTCATATGTCAGATACTGAGATGGACTACCTTAATAGCCAGGTAATAAATATTATTCGAAGTACTGGAGAATTAAATACAACTAGAAAAATTAGCATAACTGGAGGTACGCGAGCATCCTACAGAGCTCCAACTGCAATTTCTAGAGAAATACTTGAGTCAGACGATTATTTAATTGCAACATTTCATTATTACAGACCATTTTCTTTTACAAAATCTGAAGTATTCAGATTTAATGATAACTCGTGGGGAACTGACAATGACAAATCAACACTAGACCAAGAGTTTGACACGGTATTAGCCTGGGCAAACTCATTTAACCCACCAGTTGCAGTATATCTTGGTGAATTTTCTGCTTCAAATTATTCTGGTTACTCGTATCAAACAGGAGATCTTCACATTGTAAATGAAAACAATCCAAGTAGTACTTATCCTCAAGGGACTGGATACTCTGATGGTGGCCCAGACCCTCAATCAAGAGTTGATTATCACGGATACATTGCAGATGCAGCGATTTCTCGTGGATTTTCCTTCTCAGCATGGTGCGGTGGTGGTGAATCAACAAAAACAGTTCATTTAAGAAAAGATTCTGGATTGGTTACCTATGATTTCGATTATTTTACTGTGACAAGTTTTGTCCCGAAAATAACCTCGCCTAGTAATGTTGTTGAACAGAGTAAATGGGTTGATGATGTAAGGGACGCCTTGTTGTATGGTTATCAAGGTGTAACATGCAATGATTCAGATATTGTAAAAAATTTAGACTTTGAATGTGGGTTTGATAACAATTGGACTCTTCAAACTGTTGGTAGTGTAGCTGCTGCTAATTACGAGAATGCATTAGATAATTCACGAGCTGGTTCATCTGGAGGAAAAATTTCTGTAAGTCAAAGCGATGCTTACAATAGGGTTGTTTTAAGAAATGCAATAATTGACGACTCATCTTTTTTTGATGGTAAAACAATTGATGTTAAATTTTACGCCAAGACCAATAACGGTGGAAATAAAATAAAAATTAGGTTTAAACATTTTACTTCAAATGGTTATCAATACACTCCATCAGAAGCAATTGAACTAACAAACCAGTACCCAAACGAGCCCTACGAATATGAATTTGTTGTACCAGACAATACATCTAATCTTCAGTTACAAGTCTTATTTGGTCAGTTTACAGGAGAATATTTTATCGATGATTTTACTGTAGATGTAACAAATACACTTTCGTCTGATGAGATAAAACAAAATAAAATAAGCTATATCGTAAATGACAATAATCTAATTTTGATGAATAATAGTTCAGATATAAACTTTGTTAAGATATTTGATATGAATGGTAAATTATTACATAAATCAAAAAAAAAAGTTATTCCACTAAAAATATTAGATAATAATCCTAACTTAATACAAGTAAATACAAATAACATTGTTCACACATTTAAGTTTATAAAACCAAATTAAATTGAAACATCCTCTCTCAAAAGTTTTATTGTTAATACTAATCTCTTCTTTTTGTTTTTCACAAACTGAAAAAAAGAATGTTATATTCATCATGGTAGATGATTTAAAACCTGCAATAAAGTCATTTGGTGACATGAGTGCAGTTACGCCTAATATTGATAAACTTTCAAAAAAATCAGCTATTTTCACTAATAACCATGTTCAAATTGCAACTTGCAGTCCCTCAAGGATTAGTTATTTAACTGGAAAAAGACCAGACTATACAAAATCATATCAACTTCAAACTAGCATGAGAAAAATGCGCCCAAATATTGTTACAATTCCTCAATATTACAGAAATAATGGTTATACGACTGTAGGAATAGGAAAGGTTTTTGACGGCAGAAGTGTAACTCAACATGACAAACCCTCATGGGATAAATTTTACAGTCCTTTTTTTACAAAGAGTTTTAATGAGAATTATGACAGACCAAAATATGGATATCAAAATGAGGAGAAAAAAAGAATAATGGATAGTTTGGTTAAAAAAAGTTTTCCTGATGGACCACCGCCTGGAACTTATATGTATAGATGGTTTAAAAACAGGTACAAACCCCCATATTCAAGTAGTCCAAAACCCGATGACACGTATCCAGATGGAGCAATAGCTAGCTTTGCTGTCAAAGCACTAGATACAATTGGAAAAAATGGCAAACCATTCTTTTTTGCAGTAGGATTTTCTAAGCCTCATATTCCATTTGTAGCACCAGAGAAATACTGGAACTATTACAACAAAGAAGATATAACTTTAGCAAGTTTTCAAGAGAGAGCAGAAAATAGTTCAAGAAAAATATATCATAGCTCAGGTGAACTTAGAGGCCATGTAACACCTGAAATAAAATACGGTTTGAAAAATGGTCTAGCTGAAGTAAATGAAGACATTCAAAAAAACTTAGTCCATGGATACTATGCATGTGTAAGTTTTATAGATGCACAAATTGGTAAAATTGTTGACAAATTAGAGTCTACTGGATTAATTAAAAATACAATTATAGTAATATGGGGTGACCACGGATACCATTTAGGAGATCATAGTCTTTGGAATAAGCATACTGTACTTGAACAAGCAACTAGAACAGCCTTATTGATTTACGATCCATCAACGAATAAACCACAAGTTATTGATAGCCCAACCGAATCAATTGATGTTTTTCCTACATTATGTGATTTAACAAACTTAAATAAGCTAAACTATTTAGATGGTAAAAGTTTAAAAAGTTCGATGGATAATGGTGTAAGTTCAAAAAAGTACGCGGTTAGCCAATTTGAAATGTTTGGAAGTAAAAATAAGATGGCCTATGGATTTAGATCTAATAAATTCAGATATATAATGTTTATTGACAAACAAAACATAGGTAAAAATATCTCAAAAAATGATATCGAAATTGAAGCACTTTTTGATTACAAGAATGACCCTAATGAAACCAAAAACTTTATTGGATACGATAATTATTTAGTTATTGAAAACCAAATAAGAAATGATGCAATAAATTTCTTAAATAATTATTTTAAAAAAATCTAATTAAATGAAAAAAAAGAATTTTCTTTTTAAAAATTTTTTCTTTGTAATTGTTGCTTTAATCTATTCTTGCAATAATTCGTCTGATTCACCAATATATTTGGATTCAAATTACTCTTCTGAGGATCGTGTTGAGGATTTAATGAGTAGAATGACACTTGAAGAAAAAGTTGGCCAAATGTGCCAATATGTTGGTATTGATTATTTAAAAAAACAAATAAAAAGAAAAAATTTAAGTGTCGACGAACAAACAAAACTAAACACTGATGCCTTGGCGGAATATGATTTGTCTACATCGGAAATTACTCAAGAAATTATTGATGGTAAAATTGGATCATTTTTACATGTCTTAGATCCCGATGAGGTAAACTACCTGCAAGAATTTACATTAGACTCTAGGCTTAAAATTCCATTAATAATTGGTATCGATGCAATTCATGGAAATGCCATGGTAAGAGGAACAACTGTCTATCCCTCTCCCATTTCAATTGCAGCAACTTTTAATAATGATTTCGCTTTTGATGTTGCAAAGCAAAGTGCAAGAGAAATGAGAGCAACAGGCTCTCAATGGACATTTATGCCAAATGTTGATATTGCTCGGGACCCTCGTTGGGGAAGAGTTGGTGAAACATTTGGAGAAGACCCTTTTCTTGTTGGTGAAATGGGTAAAGCTATGATAAAAGGATTTCAAGGAAATGATTTTAGTGGTCCCAATAATGTGATTTCATGTGCTAAGCACATGATTGCTGGTGGTGAACCAATTAATGGATTAAATATATCACCAATGGATGTTTCTGAAAGAACTTTGTACGAAATTCATCTTCCACCATATAAAAAAGCAATTGATGCAGGTGTTTATTCTATTATGGCTGCACATAACGAACTTAATGGTGTTCCATGTCATATGCACAAAGGGTTAATGACCGAGCTTTTTAGAGACGAATGGGGTTTCGAAGGTTTTTATGTTAGTGATTGGTATGACGTCAAAAGAATATGGCAATACCATAGAATTGCAAAAGATTACAAAGAAGCATCTGGTTTGGCGGTCGAAGCTGGTATTGATATGAACATGCATGGTCCAGATTTTTATGATTATGTATTAGAACTAGTCAATGAAAATAAGGTTTCTATTGAAAGAGTGAATGAAGCATGTTCAAAAATTCTTTATGCAAAATTTCAATTAGGGCTTTTTGAAAACCGATTTGTGGATAAATCAAAAATTGAAGAAAATGTTTTTATTAAATCTCATATAGAAAAGGCTGAGGAAATTTCAGATAATTCCATAACACTACTTAAAAACACAAAAAATTTACCTGTAAATAATATAAAAAAATTAAAAATTCTTGTAACTGGACCTAATGCAGACAATAGTACAACACTTGGTGATTGGCACTTTGAACAACCTGAAGAAAATGTAATAACATTATATGAAGGAATAAAAGAAATTGGTGAAAGTAAAGGTCATAAAGTAGATTTTTATGACTCGGGGATTAAAATAAGAGATATTAAAGATTCTAAAATTAATAAAGCCGGAAACTTATCAAAATTATATGATCATGTTTTTGTGGTTGTAGGCGATAATTCCCTTAGATATTCCTGGGAAGGTGGTAGAGGTTTTGAAAAAACAGCAGGAGAAAATAAGGCGAGAACGTTCTTAGGCCTTCCTGGCAAACAATTAGAACTTGTTAAAAAACTCTATCAAAACAATAAAAATTTGACCGTAATTTATGTTAGCGGTAAACCAATTAGTGAGCCTTGGATTCAAGACAATGTTAATTCAATTCTACATGCATGGGAGCCAGGTAGTATGGGGGGAATTTCTCTTGGAAAAATTATTTTTGGTGAAATTAGTCCAAGTGGAAAAATGCCAATAACAACTCCAAGAAGCGTCGGTCAGCTAAGAATGATTTATAATAGTAAACCCTCAAATTATGTGCATAAATACGCATTTGAAAAAACAAAAGAACTTTATCCATTTGGATTTGGACTCAGTTACTCAAAATTTTCAATTTCTAAACCTAGTTTTTCAACAAAAAGTTGGGATGGAAAAGATAGTTTAGTCGTCGATACATACATTGAAAATATAGGAGATGTCGATGCTTCTGAAACTGTACAATTATACATTAGAGATAAATTCAGTAGTCTGACAAGGCCTGTTCTTGAACTGAAAGGTTATCAAAAAATATTTTTAAAATCTGGTGAGAAAAAAAATGTATCGTTTAACCTCGAGCCAGAGTCATTCGCTTTTTATGATAGTAAAATGAATTTTGTTGTTGAAAAGGGTGAATTTGAAATTTATGTAGGAAGCTCATCAAAAAAATCAGATTTGAAAAGTGGAGAAATTTTAATTAATAAACATATTAATATTTATGATTAAATATTGTGTAAAATATTTGTTCTTTTCACTCTTAGTAGTCGCTGCAATTGGATGTTCACACAATAAAAAAAACAACATACTATTTATAATTGTTGATGATTTACGCCCAGAACTTCCATCTTATGGAAAAACTCATGTCAAGGCACCAAACCTAACTCGATTTGCCACTGAAGGTGTTCAATTTGACAATGCATATTGTAACATTCCTGTTTGTGGTGCTTCAAGGGGAAGTATTTTAACCGGAATGAAACCAAATAATGAAAGATTAAAGTATTATTATTCAACTATTGAAAGTGATTTACCAAATGCAATTACTATCTCCGATCACTTGAATCAAAATGGATATAAAACAGTAAGCAATGGTAAAGTTTCTCATTGTTCTGATGATATGGATCATACTTGGGGAGAAATTTGGAATCCCTATGGAATGAGGGACCCCTGCCCAAACGGATTTTGGAGAAATTACCTACTGCCAGAAAATATCGAAGCTGAAAAAAGATGGGATACAACTACAAATGCACCTGTTAGCATAGGGTATAATATTTTGTCAGCAATAGAAAGTGCTGATGTTGAAGATGATGCATATTTTGATGGTCAAATTGCAACAAAAACTATTAAAGATTTAAAGAAGTTTAAAGAAACTGGAGAATCTTTTATGATTTTTACTGGATTTTTAAAACCTCATCTCCCATTTAATGCTCCGAGTAAATATTGGGACATGTATAGTGAAAATGAAATAAAACTCCCAATTAACAATAGTTTTCCAAAAGATGCTCCTTCACAAGCAGGTAGATGGTACGAATTGGTTAGATATAAGGACGTTGTTGAGTCGAGCATCAATGGAGGTTTAAATGGTAATAATTACACGATTAACAAAGATTTTCAAAAAAAATTAATTCATGGATACTATGCCTGTGTAAGTTATACTGATGCGCAGATTGGAAGAATTCTGACAACTTTAGATGAATTAGAACTGGATAAAAATACAGTAGTTATAATTACAAGCGACCATGGTTGGAGCTTAGGAGAACACAATAGGTGGTCTAAACACAACTTATTTGATGTTGAAATGCGAGTTCCACTTATAATAAAAGCACCGGGTATGCCTGCAAATAAAGTTTCAAAATCATTTGTAGAGCTAATAGACTTGTACCCCACAATATGTGATTTATTAGGTATTTCAAAACCTAATCAACTTGAAGGAAAGTCAATTTTGAAAAATTTAAAAAATCCAAAATTAATTACACATGATAACGCTGTTTCTAGATATATTGAAGGTGAGAGTTTTATTTCAAATGACTACTTGTATTCTGAATGGAAGGATAAAAAAGGCAATATAATTGCAAAAATGCTATATGATAAGAAATTGGATAGCTTACAAATGAAAAATATTTCTGAGAAGGAAAACTCAAAAAAAATTGTTGATAGTTTAAGTTTAATTATAAAAAATTATTATAAGTCGTGAAAAAATTAATACTAGTAATGATAATTCTATGTTTAGCCTCTTGCAAACAAGAACTTAAGAAACCAAATATTTTATTTATAATGTCTGATGACCATGCCTATCAAGCTATCAGTGCGTATGATGATAAACTTATAGAAACACCAAATATTGATAGAATTGCCAATGAGGGTATTCTTTTCTCTAATGCCAGTGTTACTAACTCTATATGTGCACCATCTAGAGCAACAATTTTAACGGGGAAATTCAGCCATATAAATGGTAAGGTTGATAATATTTTCCCTTTTGATACGTCCCAAGTTACTTTTCCACAATTATTTCAAAAAGCAGGCTATCAAACTGCTATGTTTGGCAAGCTCCACTTTGGAAATAATCCAAAGGGAGTTGATGATTTCTTAATACTCCCTGGGCAAGGACATTACATCAATCCTATTTTTATAGGGAAAGAAAAAGACACTGTAATAACTGGATATGTTACAGACATAATAACTGATTTAACAATCGATTGGTTTGAAAAAAAGAGAGATGAATCAAAACCATTTTTAATGATGTACCTACACAAAGCCCCTCACAGAGCATGGTGGCCCAGTCCTGAAAAATTTGAAGAATTTTACAATAAAACTTTTCCTGAACCAGAAACTCTATTTGATGATTACTCAAACAGAGCAAGTGCTGCTTCAAGTGCTGAAATGAATATTTTAAAACACATGCACTTGATGCAAGACAATAAAGTATATCCAAAAACAATTGAGGAAATGGGGAATCTGGTTGAAGACATAACATACACAGGAGAAGACAGAGGAGTTAGAAAAGCAAATGCTGGACCTTTCAACAGACCTTTTAATAGGGCCAATAAAGAACAAAAAAAATTATATGATAAGGTTTTGCAAAAAATTAGTTCAGACTTCAAAGAAAATTGGCCAAAAATGAATGATATTGAAAAAACAAAATGGAAATATCAAAGGTATATGCAAGACTACCTTGCTACAATTTCATCAGTTGATGACAACGTTGGTAGGGTCTTAGACTATTTGGAAGAAAATAATTTAAGTGATAATACAATCGTGGTTTATACATCTGATCAGGGTTTTTATTTGGGTGAACACGGATGGTATGATAAGCGTTTTATTTATAATGAATCATTTAAAACTCCGCTACTAATTAAATGGCCAAACAAGATAAAACCTGGAATAACAAACGATGAAATGGTTCAAAATTTAGATTTTGCACAAACTTTTTTAGAAGCAGCCGGTATTGAATCTCCAAGCGATATGCAAGGTGAAAGTCTTCTTCCCTTACTGCTTCAAAACAATGAAAAATGGACCAGAGACGCTGTTTATTATCATTATTATGAATATCCCTCTGTACACATGGTAAAAAGACATTATGGAATTGTTTCTAAAGAATATAAACTTGTTCATTACTATTATGATATTGATGAATGGGAACTTTTTGATAGAAAAAATGATCCCAAAGAGTTAAATAATTTATATTCTGATGTGAATTACCAAAAGGTTGTCTTGGAAATGAAAGAAAGGTTAAGTGAACTTCGATTAAAATACAAAGATTCAGATGAACTGTCTAAAAAGTTTATTTATTAAAAACTTTGCATTTATATTCATTTTTATTTTTTTTTCTTGTGATATAAATGAAGAAAAACCAAACATAATTTGGATTGTCTGTGAAGATCAATCAACTGATTTTTTTCCATTTTATGGTGACAACACAGCCCAACTACCAAATTTGGAAATGCTTGCCAAGGAAAGTGTAATTTATACAAATATGCATGCTACAACACCTGTATGCGCCCCTGCACGAAGTTCAATAATTACTGGAATGTATCCAACATCAATTGGAACTCATAACATGAGGGCTTACAGTTACGATTTAGGAAAAAAAGAAAATCAACCACAAATCAATATACCTATATATTCATCTAGAATTGCTGAAAATATTCCACCATTCACTGAATATATGAGAGATCAAGGCTACTTCTGCACAAACCGAGATAAAATGGACTACAATTTTAAAATTTCTGAAAACACGTGGGATATAAATTGTCATCAACGAATGTGTTCAAAAGACAACCTTTATGATAGGGCGCACTGGAAAAGTCGAAATGGAAATCAACCTTTTTTTTCTGTATTTAATTTACCTCAAACACATGAAAGTAAAATATGGCAGCACAATAAAAATGATATACTTGTTGATATAAAAAAAATTTCACCTCCTCCCTATTTTCCAAACGATTCTGTTATAATTAAAGACATGGCTATTAATTATTCCAATCTCACATTAATGGATGAAAAGGTCGGCGAAATCATTAATCAACTTAAAAAAGATGAACTCTATGAAGATAGTTACATCTTTTTTTATTCTGACCATGGTGGTCCTTTTCCGAGGCATAAAAGAGCAATTTATGAATCTGGCACAAAAGTTCCTTTACTTGTAAAATTTCCTAAATCTAAAAATGCTGGAAAAATAGATAATTCACTATTAAGTTTTGTTGATTTTGCTCCAACAGTTTTGAATATTTCTGGAAGTAAAATTCCAGACTATATTCAGGGCAAAGCATTTATAGGTAAGAACTTGCCAAAAAAAAGAAATTTTTTAATAACAACATCTGATAGATTTGATGGTCAAATTGATCGAGTCAGAGCAATACAAAATCATGACTTTAAGCTAATTAAAAATTACAATTTAAACACATCACATAATCTAGATGTTAAGTATAGGAAAAATATGCCGATGATGAGAAGACTAAATAATCTATTTGAAAAAAATCAATTAAATAATGAACAAGAAAGATGGTTTTTACCTAGAGAAGAATATGAGTTTTATGACTTAAAAAACGACCCATATGAACTTAAAAATATAGTAGAAAATGAAAAATATGCTAAATTAATAGAAGAATTTAAGTTTGAACTTAACAAATGGATTAAACTAACCAATGATTTGGGGGAGAAATCTGAGTACGATATTATCAAAGAGTCCAACATAAGAAATTGATTTATCAGTGTTATTTAGAACATTTATTAAAATTTTCATTTTATTTTTTTCATTTTCATATTCTCAAGAAAATGTAAAGCCAAATATTATAATTATTAATTGCGATGATTTAGGATATGGTGATTTATCAAGCTACGGAAATAAAAAAAATAAAACTCCAAACATAGATTTTTTAGCCAATAAGGGACAAAAATGGAACCATTTCTATGCTGCAGCAAGTGTTTGCACGCCAAGTAGAGCCGGACTTTTAACTGGAAAACTTCCTGTAAGAACTGGAATGTATGGTGATAAAAGAAGAGTTTTACATCAATTTTCCGAAGGTGGGATTTCAAAAAATGAAATCACTATTGCTGAATTGTTAAAATATTATGGATACAAGACGGCATTGATTGGTAAATGGCATCTAGGACACAAAGAACAGTTTTTACCAAAAAAACACGGTTTTGATTTGTTTTATGGAATTCCATACAGCAATGACATGGACAGAAAACCAAAAAAGTGGAACAATTGGAAAGAGTATGTAAATGATTATAAAAATGGTGATATACAAGTTTTAGATTATAAAAGCTATAACATTCCCCTAATGCTGAATGATAAAATTATTGAAAGGCCTGTAAATCAAAATTTAATAACATCAAGATTCACAAAAAAAACCATTGAATTTATTGATAGTAATTTTAACAAATCTTTTTTTATATATCTATCACATTCAATGCCACACATCCCTTTATTTAGGTCAAAACTGTTTAAAAATATTAGTGATGGTGGAATTTATGGAGATGTCATCGAAGAAATAGATTGGGGTATTGGAGAAATATATAAACAGTTGAAAAAAAGAAATTTATTGGAAAATACATTAATAATTTTCACTTCTGACAACGGACCGTGGTTGTTATTTGAAAAACATGGTGGATCACCAGGAAATTTAAAAGAAGGAAAGGGAACTACATTTGAGGGTGGTTTCAGAGTTCCTGGAATATTCTATTGGGAAAATAAAATTATTTCTGGAGAAATAAATCAAATTGGAAGCAGCCTTGATTTATTTAATACTGTTAAAAGTATAATTGGAGATAAAGAATTTGTTGTTTCAGATGATGGATTTGATTTAACACCAACTCTACTAAAAAAGGAAAGAAGTTCTCGAGACATTATTTATTATTATTTGGGAAGTGAGCTGATGGCAATAAGAAAAGGTGAATTTAAATTACTCATTAATGATATGTATGTAGATGGTTTCAATAAAAACATAATAAAAAATAAATTTTCGCTGTTTAACATAATAAACGATCCGTCAGAGTCAAAAAATATTATTTTTGGAAATGAGAAATTGGTTGAGGAGTTATTGGATGAACTAAAAATTCACAAACAAAAAATAGTAATTAAAAAAAGTCAACTAGATTTAAATTAAATGAAAAAAAAATTCAGTGTTAGTTATAAAATAATATTGAATCATTCAAAGGACGAAGTATGGAAAATAATTTCTTCACCTGGGCACTTAAATTTATTTCACCCTTTTTGTTCAAGTAACAAGGTAATATGCTGGGATAACAAGAAAAATAAAAAAGATGAATTGATTTACCTCAATGGATTGACCTACTACAGAGAATTTATAGATTGGAATGAAAAAAATGGATTTGATTTAATTATAGGAACTAAAAATGGAAAAAAATCAAATGTAAAATGGACACTTTCAGATATGAACAACCATTGTGAAATATCAATAACAATTAGTCCATATACAAGTAAGAGAATTAATAAATTTCTTTATCCTTTTGCAAACTTATTTTTAATTAGACCCAAGCTAAAAAATTATTTGAAATCTGTTCTAAGGGGATTAAAATTTTATATGGATAATAATAAAGTAGTACCTAGAAATTATTTTGGAAAACACAACTGGTTTTCATAATTATTCGTAACCATCATTTTGTGGATAAGCTGGGTCCATTAAATCTAATTGATTTTGTGGTATCGGAAAGTTTACATAATGTGGCTGCATTCTTGTTCTTGCCTCATTCTTGTAATCATCATTTCCAGCGTATTTGACTATTCTATCATATAAAATTCCCATTCTTTTTAGTGTATACCATCTTTGTCCCTCAAATGCAAGTTCACGAGCTCTTTCATCAAGAATCACCTCTTGATCTACGTAATTAAGTGGACTTACTCCAGATCTAGTCCTAATTGAATTTAAATAACCTAATGCATTTGAATCTGAATTTCCGTTCAATCTCATATATGCTTCTGCGGCAATCAAATAAGTTTCTGCTAATCTATAAACTATAAAATTTGCTTGTGAAGCTCCTACATTAGGATCCCAATTACTACTATTAAAGGGTTGATATTTTAAACAAGATGGGTGCAATCTCTGATACCACTGACTTGAAAATGGAGCAGGATTGGTAATTTCATCTCCAACACTAACACCAGCAGGAAGATTGGGTTGATCATTGAAATAAAACTTTAATCTAAAATAAATATCTTTTGTTCTTAAATCATTTTCATCATATAAACTTAATAAATACTGATTAGGGAAAACCCATCCAGCTCCTCGCCCACCAAAATCTCTTGAATAAGTTGCTCCTCTAACAAGACCATAATTAGCAGTAAAATTCCAGTTAACCATGGTTTTTATTCCTCCTCCAATCGTAGGATTACTAAACTGAAAATTAAAAATTGTCTCATTATTTACAGCTCCTGATGATCGTGGTCCATAATTGTTTATTCCATCAAAAATATCTGCTGGATTATCCATTAAAGAATAAAATCCTGAGTTGAAAATATCTTCAGTCTTGTTAATCGCACCTTGCCAGTCTTGGTTCCACATACTCACTTTAGCATTTATATGTTTTGCCATTGCAAGATTAACTCTTCCTGGTGTATTTGTCCATGGCAGGTGCTGTTCAGCATAATTTAAATCAGATTTAATCAATTCAAATATCTCTTCTTCACTTGACTTATCTTTAATTTTTTCAAAAGCATTATCGGGTGAGGTTGGTTCTGTGGTTACATAAATATTATTAAACATTCTGTATAGTGTAAAATAAGCTTCCGCTCTCAACACTCTTGCTTCTGAGAGCAATATTTTCATTTCTTCACTAACTTCATTTGATAATTCTGCACCTTTAATTATAGCATTAGATCTATCAATTATTTTATAATAGTGTTTCCAAAAAGAGTGAACCAAACTTCCTTGATAAGCGTATGGTGAATGACCCCATCTTAACCATGCAAATAAGCCAATTTCACCTACCCTAACTACTGCCAAATCAGACTTAACAGGCAGTACAAGTGCTCTGTAAGAATTATGTTGATTATTGCTTATAAATGATCTATGAACATTGTAAAGAGATACCATTGCCGCATCTAATCCCTCAGGAGTTGTATAGATGAAATCAAGTGTTACATCTGTATATGCAGTTTCATCAAGAAAGTCTTTCGAACAACTTGAAATAATTAGCGAAATTAATATGAAAATTGTAAAAACTTTTTTATTGTGATATGTCTTCATCTTATAATTCAAATTTTAATCCAATTGTTAACTCCCTACCATCTGGATATGAACCAGGATTTACCTCGGGATTATAAGATTTATAATCAGTGAAAGTCAACAAATTTGTTCCTGTTACATAGATACTCATTTTACTAATTTTTGATGATTTTAATAAAGATGGTGGATAGTTATATGTTAATTGCAAGGTTCTTAATTTAATGTATGAAGCATCTTTAACAGCTAATGCATACAAGTATTCAGGAGTCGTTGTTCTTGGCCTAGGATAGGTATTTGACGGATTTTCTGGAGTGTAATAATTAACCTTTATACCGTTTCTTTTACCCTGCAATGTACCTCCGCTACTAAAATCTGCTAAATATGGATTAGATTTAAACGCTCCATTGTAAAAGTATATATCGGCAAAAAGTTGAAAATTTTTATAATCAACTCTGGATGAAAATGAACCAAACCAATCTGGATTTCTCTTAAATTGAGTTCTATCATCATTGGTTAATAAGCCATCAGGTACGCCGTCAGGACCACTAATATCTTTAACCCTGACATCACCGGGTAGGGCATCAGGCATGTGAGAGTTGGAAATATCATCACCAACTTGCCATATTCCATCAAAAACGTATTGATAAATTACACTTATCGGTTGTCCAATGAATAAGTTGGATGCCACATCATCTATGGGATTTCCATCCTCGTCTAAATCTCCATAGAGTGAAACTATTTTTTCTTTATTTGAGGAAAAATTTGCAGTTAGATTCCATGACACTTCCTTATTTCTAATAATATCATATGAGATTAGTGTTTCTAAACCTGAGTTATTTGTTTCACCAGCATTATAAGTAGTAGTTGTGTATCCAGGTGCATTAACTCTTCG
>PKDV01000075.1 GCA_002862715.1 Flavobacteriaceae bacterium
AATAGAAGAAACAATAGATTTTATTAAACCAAAAGGTATATATATTTTTCGTCTTATTTCAAATGAAAACCAACTAAATATAAAAGTTTTAGTTAAATAAGTCAGCGCAGATCAATAAAATTAATCATTTGTATTCCTTAACATAATTAAAATCTAACAAAGCAATTAAGTAAGTTTCAATTTCTCTGTTTTGTACATTTGTTAAAATTTCTAATTATGCTATTTTCAATGACCGGTTATGGTGAGGCTGAAGCCTTTACATCAAGGGGAAAGCTTAGTGTTCAGCTTAAATCTTTAAATAGCAAGAACTTTGAATTAAACTTTAGAGCTAACTCTAGTTTTCAGCAATTTGAATTTGACGCAAAAAAACAATTGTTAAAAAAACTTAAAAGAGGAAAAATTGAATTGTTTGTAGTTGAAGACTCAACAAACATTGCAGCTCATAAAATTAATAGAGCCGTAGTTGCAGAATATATGAAACAATTAAAATCAATTTCTGCCGCACCTGATGAAATTCTTTTTCCCTTAACATTAAGAATGCCTGATGCTTTAAAAAACTTAAATAAAAAGACAACTTCAAGTCAAATTAAAGAGTTAAAAAAACTATTAGATAAATCAATAGATAAACTTATTTTGTACAGAATTAATGAGGGTAAATCAATTGAAAAGTACCTTCGTAATAAAATTTTAAATATTGAAAAAAAATTAAATAAAATTGAAAAGGGGAATCAATTAAGAATAAAAAAAAGAAAATCAAAACTTATAGAAAAATTAAAAAAAATAAACATTAAAATTGACAAAGAAAGACTTGAACAAGAGGTGTTTTATTATATTGAAAAGTTAGATATTAATGAGGAAATAAATAGATTGAAACATCATACTGCTTTTTTTAAACAAGAATTAAATAATAAAGATATAGTTAAAGGAAAAAAATTAGGTTTTATTTCACAGGAAATTGGGAGAGAAATAAATACAGTAGGTTCAAAAGCAAATGACGTTTCATTACAGAAACTTGTAGTTCAAATTAAAGACTTAGTAGAACAAATTAAGGAGCAGGTTCCAAATATTTTATGAAAAAAACTGGAAAGTGTGTTGTGATTTCAGGCCCTTCAGGAAGCGGCAAAACAACTTTATCGAATTATTTGATTAGTATTTCGAAACTTAATTTGAATTTTTCTATTTCAGCAACTACAAGGGAGTGTAGGAAAGGAGAAAGCGATGGAAAAAACTATTATTTTTTGAGTTTAAATGATTTTAAAACAAAGGCAAAAAACAATGAGTTTTTAGAGACGGAAGAGGTTTACCCTAATGTGTTTTACGGAACATTAAAATCAGAAATTGAAAGGATTTGGGGAATAGGAAATAATATACTTTTTGATGTAGACGTATATGGCGGATTAAACATAAAAAAAATATATTCTGAGTCAACAATTTCTATTTTCATAGATTCTCCAAATAAAATGACATTAAATGAAAGATTAAAATCTCGTGGTTCAGAAAGCGAATCCTCTTTAAAAGTTAGACTAAAAAAAGCTGAAATAGAATCACAAAAATCTACTCAGTTTGATTATATAATAATGAATAAAAACTTGGAGGAGGCAAAAAAAAGATTATATGACATTGTTTTTGAATTTTTAAATAATGAATAACGTAGCATTATTTTTTGGAAGCTTTAATCCTATCCATAATGGCCATATTCATATAGCTAAAAAGGTGTTAGAAAAAAAAATGGCAGATAAAATAGAATTTGTTATTAGTCCAAAAAATCCATTTAAAGATTCCAAAAATTTAATTCCAGTTCGAGAGAGGCTCATGTTTTTAAAAAAATGTATAAAAATGTATTCGAGAATGGAAGTAAATGAGATTGAATTAGAAATGCCACTTCCAAATTATACTTCAGACACAATTAAAAAACTAACTGGCCTCAATCCAAAAATCAATTATTCTATTTTACTTGGAGCAGACACTGCAAAATCATTGAACTTATGGAAAGATTTTGATTTTTTAAAAAAATTTAAAATTTTAGTTTACCCAAGAAAAGGGGTTAAAGTTCCAAATAAAAATTTTTGGCATATAATTCAAGGTGTCGATTTTCAAGATATCTCATCAACTCAGATAAGAAAATCTAATGACATTAATTTTCTGAAAAAGAATGTTACTATTGAGTACTTGAACTATAGATTCGGTTCAAAATAATTTTAAACATTCATTGACAAGGGGGTGGTTAATTTTACTTCCTCAAAAATCTTGGCTTCATATTTCCATTTATTTAACCAAATATTAACAGATGCTGATTGTTTTTTTAAACAAATTGCGTCAAATTTTAATAATACAAATATGATTGGAGATAATGTTGATATAAAAGCATTAAACGAACGTATAGAAAAAGAAAGTGCATTTATTGATTTGCTGACCCAAGAGATGAATAAGGTCATAATTGGTCAAAAAAAAATGGTAGAAAGGCTTTTAATTGCTTTACTTGGCCAGGGCCATATTTTATTAGAGGGAGTTCCAGGACTTGCAAAGACATTGGCAATTAATACATTAAGCAAGTCTGTTAAAGGTACTTTTAGTAGAATTCAATTTACTCCAGATTTACTTCCTGCAGATGTTATCGGGACAATGATTTATAACACTAAAGAAAATGATTTCAGTATAAAGAAGGGACCAGTTTTTGCAAATTTTGTTTTAGCAGACGAAATTAATCGTGCCCCAGCAAAAGTTCAGTCAGCTTTGTTGGAGGCAATGCAAGAAAAACAAGTAACGATCGGGGACAAATCATTTAAACTTACACCCCCATTTCTTGTTATGGCGACCCAAAACCCAGTAGAGCAAGAAGGAACTTACCCATTACCTGAAGCTCAGGTTGACCGTTTTATGTTAAAAGTAATAATCGATTATCCAAAATTAATTGATGAACAAAAAATAGTCCAAGCAAACCTAAATGATTCATTTGGGAATGTTAAGCCAGTAATTTCAACTATACAAATAAAAAATGCTCAAAAACAAGTTAGAGATGTATATATGGATGAAAAAATTGAAAAATATATTTTAGACTTAATATTTGCTACAAGATTTCCGTCTAATTATAATTTACAATCATTAGACCCTTTAATTAGCTTTGGTGTTTCTCCAAGGGGCAGTATTAATCTTGCAGTAGCTTCAAAATGTTATGCATTTATTAACCGAAGAGGATATGTTGTCCCTGAAGATGTGCGCGCTGTAATATTTGATGTATTAAGGCATAGAATTGGCACAACTTATGAAGCAGAAGCAGAGGATATAACATCAGAAGACATCATCCAAAAAATTGTAAATGCAATTGAAGTCCCATAGAGTTTAATAATCAATTATGAACACCAAAGAGCTTCTTAAAAAAGTTCGAAAAATCGAAATAAAAACTCGTAAACTTTCCAATAACATATTTGGAGGTGAGTATCATAGTGCATTCAAGGGTAGAGGAATGACATTTAGTGAAGTTAGGAAATACCAATACGGCGATGACGTTAGAACTATTGATTGGAATGTAACAGCACGCTACAGGGAACCATATGTAAAGGTTTTTGAAGAAGAAAGGGAGCTTACTCTAATGTTATTAGTAGATATTAGCGGGTCTTCAAATTTTGGTACAAGGACCAAATTAAAAAATGAGATTTTGACAGAAATCGCAGCTACATTAGCATTTTCAGCACTTAACAATAATGACAAGGTTGGATTGGTTCTGTTTTCTAACAAAATAGAACTTTTTATTGCTCCTAAAAAAGGAAAGATTCACATTTTAAGAATAATACGAGAGTTGTTAAATTATGAATCTACTAGCTTAAAAACCAATATTTCAAAAGCTCTTGAATTTTTAAGTCAAGTACAAAAAAAGAAGGCTATTATTTTTATTCTTTCTGACTTTATTGATTCAGATTATTCTAAATCCGTTCAGTTACTCTCAAAAAAACATGACCTAACAGGAGTTAGAATTTTTGACTTATTTGAAAAGGAACTCCAAAAATCAGGTTTGTTATTTGTAAATGATGCAGAAACTGGTCGAAAGTTGTGGATAAACAGTTCATCAAAAAAAGTTAGAGAGTCATATAATTTATCTTTTAGAAAAAATGCAGATTATTTCAAAAACTCCTTCTCAAAAAATGGTGCAGGAGCAATTGCATTATCTACCGATGATGAGTATGTAAAAACGTTACTTAACTATTTCAAAAACCGTGCTTAAGCTTTTAAAAGTATTTTTTGTTTTTTTAATTGTTATCAGTGCAAATGCTCAGACCGATACTTCCATTGTTTTAGACACATTTCAATTTAAATTGGCTGAAGAGGTTAAAATTAAATTAATTGTAAATTCAGAACCAAATGTAAAAATTGATTTTCCTTCAAAAAACTCTTTTAGACCCTTTGAGATTATTAATCAAAGCGATATTGACACCGTATTAAGTGATAATAGATTAACATACATTAAGAACTATTCTTTAATCATATTTGATTCGGGTACATATTACATACCAAAACAAAAACTCTTAATTAACGACAAGCCGTTTTATACCGATTCAGTAAAGGTTGTTGTAAACGATGTGGTTGTAGATACAGTTGAGCAGTCCTTGTACCCAATAAAAACAATTTTGACCGTTAAAAAAAACAAACACGGATGGTGGAAGCCATTACTAATTTCTTTTTTTATTTTATCATTTATTACAATTTTAATTTACTTTTTAAGAAAAATCTATTTGAACTTATCAAGTGAGTTAAATTCTTTACCTCCATTTGAATCTGCTATTAAAGCATTAAAAAATCTTGAAAACAAGCAATTAAATAATCAAGATTCATACAAACATTATTATTCAGAAATTACGGAAATCGTTAGAAAATATCTTTACAATGAAATTAATATTGACGCATTGGAAAGTACTTCTAATCAGCTCCTAAAAAAATTAGAGCTCCTTAATGATGCGGGGACATTAAAGCTTTCGAAAAAAACAATTTCTTCTCTTAAAGAAGTTTTAACAAATGCGGACTTAGTAAAATTTGCAAGGGCACTTCCTGAAAAAAACTATGCATTAAAAGATAGGTTTAAAATAGAACTATTTCTCAAAAACACAAAAAATGCACTTCCTAATTTTGATGATGACAAAATAAAAAGAGACAATAAGGATTTAAAATTAATTAGAAAAAGATTTTTAATTAAGACATTAAGTTTTTCTTTATTAATTATTTTAATAACACTTGGCGTAGGTTTTTCTTCAATGGTCTATAGTTATGGGCTAACTGAAACTCGAGATTTCATTCTAAACAACTCAACATTAAAGTTAAAAAACAAAGAATGGGTGTCTAGCTTTTACGGAATTTCTCAAATAAATATAAAAAGCCCTGATGTTTTAACTAGAATAAATACAGATAATAAATTGTTTCAGGAATTTATTTTTCAGGATTTATCCGACTCATTTTTTATCAATTTAAAGATGGAACATACAAAGTCTGAAGATGATAAAGAAATAGATTTAAATGACAAAATAAATCAATCAATAGATTTTTTAAAACAAAATGGAGCTACAAATATTTTTCAGAAACAAAATAATTTTTCAACATCACAAGGAATTGAAGGGATTACCGCTTCAGGGTCTTTTGACATTAAGTTAGAAAACGACAAAGTAGAAAGAAAAAAGTATGAAATATATTTTTTTACTGAAAACAATGGTTTTCAACAGCTAATATTTGTTTATGAGTTGAATGATATCTATGCGCCTCAAATTAAAGATAAGATTATTGAAAACATCAAATTTAAAATAAAGCCAAATGACAAAGTTTAATTTCGCAAATCCTGAATTTTTCTGGCTTTTTTCAATAATACCAGTGGTATTAGTTTGGCTATTTTTCACAAAAAATTATAAGGTCGCATCTTTAAAGAGCTCAGATATTTCTTTTTATACCAAAACTGGTGCGTTAACTAAAATACAACCTTTATTAGACGTTTTAAGAGTTTGTTCAATTATCTTTTTGATAATTGCGTTAGCAAGACCTCAAAGCCAACAGTCATCTGTGAAGACAAAAACAACCAAAGGCATAGATATTGTTATGGCAATTGATGTTTCATCAAGTATGTTAGCAAGAGATTTAAAACCCAACAGATTATCAGCTTTAATTAATGTAGCTTCTGAGTTTTCAATAAACCGATTTTCTGATAGAGTAGGTCTTGTTGTGTATGCAGGGGAAAGCTATACAAAAACTCCTATCACTTCCGACAAGGCATTGGTAGTTGATATTTTAAACAATATTAGTTATGATAAAGTAATTAATGATGGGACCGCAATAGGTATGGGGTTAGCAACATCTGTTAATAGGTTAAAGCAAAGCAAGGCAAATGGTAAGGTTATAATATTGCTAACAGACGGAGTAAATAATTCAGGTTTTGTTGACCCAATGACTGCTGCAAGTCTTGCAAAATCACTTGGGATTAAAGTTTATACTATAGGTCTTGGCAGCAACGGAAGTGCTCCAGCTCCAGTAGCAATCAAAGCTGATGGGACTTTTGTTTATCAATTAAGTAAAGTTGAAATTGACGAAGAACTATTAAAATCTATTGCAAAAGAAACGGGAGGAAGTTATTATAGAGCGACTGACAACAAAAAATTACAAGAAATTTATGATGAGATTGACAAACTTGAAAAAACAGAAATCGATGAAATAAAATATACGAAAAACGAGGAATTATTTAGACCTTATGTAATCATTGCAATTATTCTGATTTTTACAGAGTGGCTCCTGCGTTTTACTGTTTTTAAATCTCCATTACTATGATACAATACGAGGAGACACGCTATTTGTTTTTATTAATTATGATACCAATTTTAATAATTGGGTATTTGATTTTTTATTATTGGAAAAAGAGTATTTTAAAAACAATTTTTAATCAGAAAATTTTAAAAAAAATTGTTCCTTCAAACTCATTTTTTAAAGGTTGGTTGAAACAAACTTTTCTTTGTTTTGCTTTGGTATTTATGATTTTCGGCCTGGTTAATCCTCAAATCGGAACTGAAACTGAAACCGTTAAGAGAGAGGGGGTTGATTTAGTATTTGCAATAGATGTATCAAAAAGTATGTTGGCAGAAGACATAGCACCAAATAGACTTGAAAAATCAAAAAGAATTGCAGGTGAACTTATTAATCAACTTGTCAGTGATAGAGTGGGGATAATTGCATATGCATCTTCAGCCATTCCTCATTTACCAATCACAACTGACTACGCTGCAGCCAGAATGTTTTTGGCTTCGTTAGACACGAATATGATTTCTTCTCAAGGAACTTCAATGTCATCTGCTACTAATATTGCAATGAATTATTTTGATGATGTAGATCAATCAAATAAAGTGGTTTGTTTATTGTCAGATGGCGAAGATCACGGAGAAGATGCATTATCAGCGGCAAAAAATGCTGCTAAAAACGGAATAATTTTTATTTCAATTGTTGTTGGAACTGAGAAGGGGGCTGTTATTCCAATTAAAAAAGGAAATCAAATCACCTACAAGAAAAATCTTGACGGAGAAGTTGTTATAACTAAGAGTAATTTTAAAAAGATGAATCAAATAGCATATCAAACTAATGGTTTTTTTATTGAAGGGATAAATACAGATAATGCTGTTAGAGAAGTTATTGAAATTCTTAAGGCAATGGATAAAAAAGAATTTGAATCAAAACAATACGTAAAGTTTAAAGATCAATTCCAATGGTTTTTATTAATTGGTCTGACGTTTATCACTTTAGATATTTTTCTTTTAAATAGGAAAACCGAATGGTTAAAAAAACTAAATCTTTTTAATGATGAGTAGGTTTATTTACATAACGATTGTTTTACATATGTTCTCTTTTTCCCAAGAAAAAAGCACTATCAAAAAGGCTGACAATTTTATATATGAAGGAAATACAGAATTTGACAACTCTAATAATATAAAAGCTGAGAAGAATTATAGGCGTGCATTAAGTACAGGAGTTAAAAAAAACACAGCAAATTATAACATTGCTAATGTATTACAGGAACAGGACTACTTGGATGAAGCTATAATTAACTATTTTGATGTTATTAGCGCCTCAAAAAGTAAAACCAATAAACATAAAAGCTACCACAATATTGGTAATGCGTTTATGAAAAATAAAAACTATAAAGCAGCTGTAGAGGCTTACAAAAATGCATTAAGAAATAACCCTGCTGATGATGAGTCAAGATATAATTATGCATTAGCAAAGAAAATGCTTGAGGATGAGCAAAACAAAAATGATGAGGAACCTCAGGACAAAGACCAAAAAGACAAAGACCAAAAAGACAAAGACCAACAGAACAAAGATGACAAAAAAAATAAGTCTGACAAGGAAGATGGGGAGGACGAATCAAAAGAAAATAATGACAGGCCCAATGAAAACCCTAAAGACTCAGAGACAAAAACTAAAGCATCTCCTACAGAGTTATCTAGTCAAGAAATTAAAAATTTATTAGAGGCGATGAATAAGGAGGAAAATAAAGTCCAGAAAAAGGTCAAAGCAAGTAAAATTAAACCTGCATCAAATAAAAAAAGAAAAGATTGGTAATGAAATCAAGCATTACATTTTTATTGATTTTAAATTTATTTTTTAATCTTACTTATGCCCAAGTGACTTTTAAAGCTAATGTAAGTAAAAACGAATTAGGAATTAACGAAAGATTGAGAGTGGAATTTACAATGGATAAAGATGGCGATAATTTTACACCACCGTCTTTTGAAGGATTTAGAGTAGTAGCAGGTCCAAATCAATCGGTAAGCAATATGTTCGTAAATGGTAAAAGAACTTTTTCAAAAACATATACTTATTTTCTTTCTCCAATCAAAAAAGGCCCCATTGTTATAGAACAAGCCTCAATTGAATTCGACAGTAATATATATAAGACCACCCCAATAAATATTTTAGTAAAAAATGCAGTTAAATTACCAACCAATCCAAATGATCCAAATTATGTAGTAGCTGAAAATTTACATTTAGTGGCGGAACTTTCAAAAAATAAAGTTTATATAAATGAGCCTGTAAGGGTCATGTATAAATTATATTTTGCTGAAAACATTAGGCCTTCAGATGTTAATCCCATTGATGTCCCAAAATTTAAAGATTTCTGGTCTCAAAATGTTGAAACAAGAAGAACGATAGAGAAAGAACTTTACAAAGGAAAAATGTATAATTATGTGCTTTGGCAGCAAGCTGTATTATATCCGCAGCGTGCAGGGAAGCTTAAAATAGCACCACTAACTCTTGACATTCAAGTTGATGTTCCAACAAAGCGAAGAGACTTTTTTGGAAATCAAATATATACACAAGTTTCAAAAACTATAAGTACTAATCAAAGAGTTGTTAATGTTCAACCATTTCCGGAGCAAGGGAAGCCTTCTAATTTTTCAGGGGCTGTTGGTAAATTTAGTTTTGATTTAGTAACATCTAAAAGCTCATTAAATGCTACCGAATCTTTGCAGGCAACATTGAAAATATCAGGAAAAGGAAATTTAAAATTGTTTTCAATTCCTGAGCTAGTTACCCCAAAGTTTCTTGAAAGATATGATCCAGAATATTCAGATAATGTAAAAATAAGCTTATCTGGCATGAGTGGTTCAATCCAAAACACATATACTTTAATACCTCAATACAGAGGGAAATATCCAATACCACCTATTAATTTTTCATACTTTGACCCATCTTCAAAGACATATAAAAAAGTTAGTACCAAAGAGATATCTATTGATGTAATAAACGGGCCTATCCAAAATGAGAGAAAACAAAACTATTCTGGAAATAATATTAATAATGAAAATAATCAAACAGCAATAGGCTCATTTGAATTCATTAAGCAAAAAACATCTTTTAAACCAATCTTAAAAAAGATATTTTTTAAAAGCAACTTGTTTTATTTTCTAATTATAATTCCATTTGTATTGATTTTATTTTTTATTCTATTTATAAAATTTAAGCCAAATCAAATTACTTCAAATCACAAAAAAACAGAAAAATTAATTAATTCATTTTTAGGGAAAGCCAAAAAAAATATAAACAAACCAAACCTGTTTTATGAATCACTTGAAATTGCTTTGATTAATTATTTGAAATATAAGTTAGACATTGAAACTAGCGAACTTGATAAGGAAAAAATAAAAGAGAAATTAATTAAAAGAAGTGTAGACAAAAAAGTTATTGATTTATTTATAACTATTTTGAAAAATTGTGAGTATGCAAGATATACCCCTAGTTCACAAACTAGTATGGAAAATGATTATAAAAGCTCAGTAAGAGCTATTCTGGAGTTAAATAAAGAAATTTAATAAATGTTTAAATTATTAAAATTTATAATAATATTTAACTGTTTTTATGCGGTTAGTCAATCGCCTGAAGAATTATTTCGTTATGCAAATAAGGCTTATAATGACGGTCAGTATGAAAGAGCGATAAAATATTATGACTCAATTATTTCAATCGGTCAACACTCACCCGAGCTTTATTTTAATCTTGCAAACTCACACTATAAATTAAACTCAATTGCGTTAAGTATTTTAAATTATGAGAAAGCACTTCTTTTAAATCCAAAAAACAAGTCAATTTTAAATAATTTACAATATTCAAAAAATATGATGCTTGATAATTTTACTATTTTGCCCCGAACTGATATCGAGTTGTTTTTTAATAGTGTTCTTAATTTCACTACTTCTGACGGATGGGCTTTTATATTTATTATTTCATTATGGTTTTTTGTGTTGTTATTATTTCTATTCATAAAAAGCTCGAAGCCCTTTTTAAAAAGAGTTTTATTTTTAAGCTCTGTATTTTTCTTAATTCTTTGTCTTACCACATTATTTAACGCGATTAGCAAGGAAAAATTTGAAAAAAATTCAATCAGTGCTATTGTAGCAATTAATTCAGAATCTTTCAGATCTGAGCCTAATATAAGATCTGAAGTTTTGCTTACCATTCATGAGGGCACAAAAGTCTTAATTGTTGAGGAGGTTGAGGACTGGGTTAAAGTCAAGCTGATTAATGGTAATAGCGGCTGGGTATTAAAAAGAAATTTATATCCGATAATTTTTGCTAAATAGATTAATTTTTTAGTCTTTTATCGTTTATGATTTCAAAAATTGAATTTCCTAAATCTTGCAAGGGATAAAAGAAAATCGAGTTGTCAATAGTATTCTGTGGAACAAAGTTTATAAATGAGTTTATTTGAGCAGTCACCCAAACGATTATTGTACAAATAATTAACCATTTAAAAAAACCAAATAAACCACCAAGAACTCTGTTAATCCAACCAAGTAAAATAATTTTCGCAAGTTTTGTTAAAATTTTTCCAGCCCAAATAACAATAATTATTATTGTAATGAATGTTAATATAAATGACACAATTTTCAAATATTTCCAGTCAAAAAATATTTGGATTAGTTTTGTTGCCAGTGGTGAAAAATAAAAAGAACCTACTGCTCCAATAAAAAGGGCTACTGCTGAGGTTAGTTCAACAAAGAACCCGCTGAAAAGGCCTCTTATGAAGCCATAAAAAAGAAAACATGTAATCAATATGTCAACATAGTTTACTGACATAAAGCAAATGTAAGCATAGATTTTATTTTCAAATAAACTTTACATGTATTGTGTATTTTTGTAAAATGATTGATAAAATAAAAAACCATATAAACGAATTAAAGACTATTTCTTTTCAATCATTAGAAGAGCTAGAGGAGTTCAGAATAAAATTTTTAGGAAAAAAAGGACTTTTAACAATCTTTTTTTCTGAATTCCGAGAAATTCCTCAAGAACAAAAAAAAGAATATGGAAAAACATTAAATGAATTCAAATTAGCAGTTAAAGAAAAGTATGATAAATCAAAAATATCATTGTCAAAAAATGATAAAAAAAATATTTTTCAAGATGATTTATCGAAACCAGGTCAACCAATAAATGTCGGTGCTCACCATCCTTTAAGTATTGTTAGAGATAAAGTAATAGATATTTTTAAAATGATAGGCTTTGAACTATCACATGGCCCTGATATTGAAGATGATTGGCACAATTTTTCGGCTTTAAACTTTCCTGAAGATCACCCAGCAAGAGAAATGCAGGACACCTTTTTCATTGAAACTAATCCCGATATTGTTTTAAGAACCCATACATCCACAGTGCAAATAAGACACATGCAGTCAAATGAACCACCAATAAGAATTCTATCACCAGGAAGAGTTTTTAGAAATGAGGCTGTTTCTGCTAGGTCTCATTGTGTTTTTCATCAAATTGAAGGCTTATATATTAACAAGAACGTTTCATTTGCTGACTTAAAACAAACATTAGCTTATTTTACTAAGTCCATGTTTGGCACTGCGAAAATTAGGCTTAGACCTTCATATTTTCCTTTTACTGAACCAAGCGCAGAAGTAGATGTTTATTGGGGGTTAAATTCCGAAACTGATTATAGAATTACTAAAGGAACAGGCTGGCTTGAAATTATGGGTTGTGGTATGGTCGACCCAAAAGTTATTTCTAATTGCGGGATTGATGCTGATGAGTTCACTGGCTTTGCTTTTGGTATTGGAGTAGAAAGATTGGCAATGCTATTGTATCAAATTGAAGACATTAGAATGTTTTATGAAAATGATGTTAGGTTTTTAAGTCAGTTCAAATTTTCTGATCGATAAAATTTTGTAAATAAACTTTTAATGATTTTTCCTCATGAAGAACCTTATAAACTAAGTTAATTATTGGCGCATCGATTGAAGCAGAAGTAATTTTATTTTTAAAAAATTTAGAAGAATAATACCCCTCAGCAATCATTGTCATTTTATTTTTTGCTGCACTGACGCTTAACCCCTCTCCAATCATTATTCCTAATTTTCGGTTTCTGCTAAACGAAGAGTACGATGTAACCAATAAATCCCCTAAGTATACGGACTCGTTTATATCTCCATAATTCTCACTCATTACATGTATAATATTCTTCATTTCTTGATAACAAAATGAGAAAAAAGTACTAGTAAAATTATCCCCATAACCCAAGCCATTAACCATTCCAATAGCAATTGAATATATGTTTTTTAGGATACCCGTTAGTTCTATTCCAATTCGGTCTTCGGACAATTCAACTGAAATATATGAGCACGTTAGGTTTTCTTTTATTTTTTTACCTATTTTAAGTTCGGTGCACCCTAAAGTTAAAAAAGAAAGCTTTTTAATTGCAACTTCTTCTGCGTGACATGGCCCAGAAATTACTCCTAATTGATTAATTGGTACTTTATATTTTTTATTTAAATATTCAGTTACTAAAAAATGTTCAGGAACAATTCCTTTTATTCCTGAAAAAATAATTTTTTTACTAATAGCAACACTTAGTCCTGAGAATGATTCCTCCAAATACTGTGAAGGAATTGCTAGTATAAAAACCTCACAATTATTCGCAATAAAATTGATGTCGTTATAAACGCTAATTTTTTCTAAATCAAGTTTAATATTTGTTAGGTATTTAGGATTTTTACCGTTTTTTTTTATAAATTTTAAAACTCTGGGGTTTTTAACAAACCATAAAACTTCTGCATCATTTTCTGAAAATATTTTAACAAGTGCTGTTGCCCAACTTCCACTTCCAATCACACCAACTTTTGAGAATTTTGACATTTTAAATCAATGAAAATAGTATTAAATTTAAGCATATAAAACTTGTAATAAAAAGACGCAATATTTTTTTTTTACCATCTTTTTTCCTTCTGTGTAAAACCCATCCAATAGAAATTGTAATTATCATTATTATATATAAATAATAATTTTCAATAATGAATATATAATAGAATGTTTCTAATATCGGTAGCAATTGAGTAAAAAATAAGTTTGAATCAGCAATTGATTCAAAAAACTCCATATTAGGAATTAAAAAATGAATTAATCCAATGTATGATAGAATCATAATGAAAAGAAGAATTCGCGAATCATTAATAATGTAATTCTTTTTTTTAAGAAGCTTTAGGCCAAATTTAAGTGTTGATAAAATCAAAAAAAAAAGGAGCAAGAATTTCATTTTAGCTGAGAGTTTTTAACATTTCAAAAACTTCTTCAACGTATTCTATTCCGTCTTGAGAAGTTTCCTCTCTGCCCAACCTTACAATGACTATATCTTCATTTGGAAAAACAAAAACATATTGTCCCTTGTGACCTCTCATGCTGTAAAAAGATTTTTCATGATATTTGCCAATCCACCAACCGTATCCATAATTTTGTCCATTTTTTAACTGTGGGCTGGTAGATTTTTTCACGTATTTATCGCTAATAATTTGCTTCCCATTCCAAATTCCATTGTTTTTAAAAAGTAAAGCAAACCTTGTGAAATTTCTAGCACTAGAATTAAAACAGCAATATGATTTTTCGGTATTATTT
The DNA here is from genome assembly GCA_002862715.1 of Flavobacteriaceae bacterium. GTDB lineage: Bacteria > Bacteroidota > Bacteroidia > Flavobacteriales > Flavobacteriaceae. The sequence continues at coordinate 14,407 of PKDV01000075.1, forward strand.
TTATAACTATCCAATCGCCAGTTAGATTCTGATTCCACACCAAGAGGATTTAAAAAATACCTCCAAACTAACTCAGAAATATTTTCATCAGTAGCTGATTCGAGAACCAATGAAAGCAATTGTGTGCTTCCACTTTGATAATTAAATTTTTCACCAGGAGGGTTTATAATTGGAATGGTCTTCATCACTCTCTGGATATTTCTTGTTATATAAGTTCTGGGTGTGATTGTCAAGAGATTAAAATAGTCTTCCTTCCATTTTAACCCAGAAGACATTTTTGCAAGATCTCCCACTGATACTTCTGGTGCGTAAGGCCCTTTCAGCCAAGGCAGGAAATCGATGACTTTTTGTTCATACCCTTGGATTTTTCCTTCTTCAATTGCTTTTTCAAGGCATGCTGAAACAATTGTTTTAACCATTGAAAAAGAATTTGTTTTGCTATTTTTTTCAAATCCTTCATAGTATTTTTCATGTAAAATTGAATCGTTTTTAATAATCAAAAAAGCAATTGTTCTGTTGAGATTATTTAGCTTTTTTAAACTACTAGTTTCTGAAATAAGATTATAATTGCTGTGAATTGGTAATGGAGTTGGGTTTTCACTTTTTGGAATTTCTCTAATATCAAAATGCTTGTAGTCTTCTATTCCTGCTGTAGTCCTTCCTAGCTCAAGCGACTTGAGTCCTAATTCAAAAAGATAAACTTTTGGATATATGATTACACAAAATAGTGTTGAAATTATTACGTAAAAAATAATTTTTTTTATCATTCATTTTCTTTTAAAAACTTTACAGCTTCTTCTGCGAAATAGGTAATAATAATAGAAGCACCAGCTCTTTTGAATGACATTAATTGTTCTATTACCACATTTTTATAATTAATCCAGCCCATTTTTTCAGCAGATTTTATCATTGAATATTCGCCACTTACTTGATAGACTGCAATAGGCACATTTGTTTTGTTTGATAGTTCGTTTACTATATCTAAGTATGGTAGCCCAGGTTTCACCATTATAATATCAGCCCCCTCCTCAATATCTTGGAGAGCTTCATTGATTCCTTCTTTTTTATTTCTAAAATCCATTTGATAAGTTTTTTTATCTCCAAAGCTAGGGTTTGAATCCAAGACATTTCTAAACGGTCCATAGAATGAAGATGCAAATTTTACTGAATAACTCATGATTACTGTATCAACAAAATTATTTTTTTCAAGAATTTTTCTAATGCAATAAACTCTGCCGTCCATCATATCACTTGGAGCAATAATGTCAGCTCCATTCTTTGCATAACTTAGAGCAATTTCTGCTAAAACATTATTGGTCCTGTCATTAATAATTTTTTTATTTTCAACAATCCCGTCGTGACCATAAATTGAATATGGATCAAGCGCTAGGTCTGCACATAATATTAGATTGGGGATATTTTTTTTTATTTGACGAATTGCTTTTTGCATTAAACCATTCTCATTCAAGGCAGATTCTCCAGAATTATCTTTTAGCTTTTGGTCTATTTTTGCAAATAATAAAATTCCCGGTATGCCCATATCATACAGCTTTTTTGCTTTTTTTAAAGCCAAATCAACACTATATCTGTATACTCCTGGCATAGAATCCACACTTTCCTTTATGTTACTGCCATCAATTAAAAATAATGGAGCTAATAAATCACTGATAGAGAGTGTAGATTCACTTACTAACTCACGCAACGCGGCTGTTGTTCTTAATCTTCTATTTCTTTTTAAGGGATACATTCTAAATCCAATTTAAAGGTTCTTTTAATAATTTAACTAATTTCTCTTCTTCAGAATTTTTTTTGGGATTGTAATTATAAACCCATTTTACTTTAGGAGGAAGACTAATTAATATACTTTCAATTCTGCCATTTGTTCTTAAACCAAACAATGTGCCTTTGTCATGAACTAAATTAAATTCAACGTACCTCCCGCGCCTAATTTTTTGCCACTCTCGGTTTTTATGGCTAAAGTTTAAATCTTTTCTTTTATCGATAATTGGAATATACGCATCCATCAAGGCATTACCTACTTCAACAGTAAATGAATACCAATCTGCAATGCTCATAGTTGAGTTTTCTCTGCAATAGTCAAAAAACAAGCCTCCCACACCCCGAGCTTCGTTGCGATGATGATTCCAAAAATATTCATCACATTTTTTTTTGAATTTTGTGTAAAAAGTTGAGTTATAATTATCACATATTTTTTTGCATACACTGTGAAAATGAATACAATCATCTTTAAAAATATAAAATGGGGTTAAATCCATACCTCCACCAAACCATTTATCCACAATATTATTATCGTCGTCGTATAATTCAAAATATCTCAAATTAGCATGAAATATTGGCGCCATAGGATTTTTTGGATGAATAATTATACTTATTCCACATGCAAAAAAATTTTCAAATTTAGTTTTGAGTTGATTTTTAGCAGATTTAGTTAGTTTACCATACACTTCAGAAGTATTTACTCCACCTTTTTCAAAAACTAAACCATTTTCAATAACACAAGTTATTCCTCCGCCCCCTTCTTTTCTAAACCATTTTTCAGTCTTAAAATCATTTTTTTTCTCTAACTCACACAGTCTGTTTGTGATTTGTGTTTGAAGATTTTTGATAAATGAATTAAATTTTTCTCTCATTTTTTAAACTGAATAGTTTTTAACAGTATTAACGAACGCTTTGGCATTATCAACAGGCACATTTGGTAAAATACCATGTCCAAGATTAACAATATACTTTTGTACACCGAACTCCGCAATCATTTTTTTTGTTAATTTTTCTATCTCTTTTGGGGTAGACATTAATCTAGAGGGATCTAAATTCCCTTGTAATGTTACTTTTCCACCAGTTAAATACCTGGCATTTCTTGCAGAACACGTCCAATCAATACCTAAAGCATCAACCCCTGATTTAGCCATTAACGGCAAGGCAAACCAACAACCTTTTGAAAATGAAATTATTTTGGTTTTGCTTTTTAAAGAATCTATTATTTTTTGATTGTAATGCCAAGAAAATTTTTGGTAGTCATCCTCTGAGAGTAGCCCTCCCCATGAGTCAAAAAGCTGAATAACATTTACACCGGCTTTTACTTTTGATTTTAAATATTTAATTGTTGTAGTTGTGATTTTTTCTAATAACATGTGTGCAGCCTCTGGCTGTGAAAAACAAAAAGACTTAGCAATATCGAAGTTTTTTGAACCTTGGCCTTGAACCATATAACAAAGTACGGTCCATGGAGACCCAGCAAAACCTATAAGAGGCACTCGGTTGTCAATCATTTGTTTTGAAAGTCTTATAGCTTCAAAAACATAGTTTAGATTATCATCAACATCAGGAATAACAATTTTTTCTATTTGTTTCGCCTCTCTAATAGGTTTTGGTATGAATGGACCTAATTCTTTTCTCATTTCTACATCTACTCCCATTGCTTGCGGTACTACAAGGATATCAGAAAAAAGAATTGCAGCATCGGTCCCAATTTGTTCTATTGGCATTAAAGTAATTTTAGCAGCAAGTTCTGGTGTTTTGCAACGAGTAAAAAAATCGTATTTTTCTTTTAGTTTCATAAAATCAGGTAAATACCTTCCAGCTTGTCTCATCATCCAGACAGGGGGCCTCGAAACGTTATCTCCGTTTAATGCGTCTAGTAAAAGTCTATTTTTTATCACTCTTTAAAAAATTTAATGGTTTTTATAATAAGGTTTTCAATTGATGGATTTTTGATATAAACAATTTCTTTTGTTTTTTTTTTAATTGAATTTGAAGTAGTTTTTCCAATACAAAAACAAATTAAATCATCCATTTTGTTCATGGCCTCATAGCTTTTTACAGCACTAGGACTAAAAAATAATACAGCATCAGGCTGATATAAAATTTTTCTTTTCAAAATTTTTGTTTGGTAAACAATTAATTCAGAAAATTTTTTATTCCATTTTTTCATTTTTTCCGAAAAAATAGGTAATCTTAAATTTCCACAAAAATGTAAAAAATCGTCATTTTTGCTGTTTTTTTGAATAAAAATGAGCAATTTTTGCATGTTTTTGGCTGTTTTTACGCATTTTATGCCATTTTTCAAAAGTAGCTTTTCCGTAGATTTTCCGACGCAGAAAATAGATGAATTCTTTAACCATTTGACTTCTTTTATAACAATTTTAGCAGCGTTAAGACTGCTGAAAACAACGTTTTTATATGGCTTTGGAATATCAAATATTACTTTTTCAATTGAAATAGCATCATATTCACTGTAGTTAAAACCTTCACTTTTGATTTTCATTTTATGTTTTTTTGAGAGCTTTTTCGTTGATAGAATTTTTACTTTACTCATTTAATTATTTTTAAAGCACCTTTTTTTATAATTTCCTTTGCAGCTATTATTCCAACATGAAGTGTTTCAATATTGAATTCTTTTTCTATTTCGATTTGCATATGTCCGTCCTTTTCAGTCACACACCCCTTAAAAAGTATTTTGTTACCAACTATTTTTGATATTGCTCCAATTGGCGAGTTACATCCACCCTCTAAACTTTTCATAAACTCTCTTTCATGTTTAACACATAAGCTTGTTGCATTATGATTTAATTTTTTTAATTCATTGATTAATTTTGTTTCGGACTCAAGCGCACTTACAACTATTGCTCCTTGTGCTGGTGCCGGGACCATCCAGTTAAGTACTTCACAATTTTTTCCAAATAAATTCAGTCTTTCTAATCCAGCTTTAGCTAATATTATTCCATCAATTTCTAAATCGTCAAGTTTTTTTAATCTTGTGGGCACATTACCTCTCAAGTTTTTTGTTGTATGTGTAGGATATTTATGTAACCATTGTGATTTTCTTCTTACACTTCCTGTTCCCACAATTATGTTTTTTTCATAATTATTTTTAGAATCTTTTTTTACAAACACATCTTGATATGGGCCTCTTTCTGGCATAAATACATTAACTATCCCATCAGGAAGATTTGTTGGCACGTCTTTCATGCTATGAACTGCAATCGATATATCTTTATTAATTAGTGCATTATCTAGTTCCGTAGTAAAAATTCCTTGTGTTCCAAGTTCGTGCAAGGGAAGTTCCATATCAATTTTTGAATCGATAAGAACTAATTCACTCTTAATTCCTAATGAGTGTATTATGTTTTGAACATATTTGGCCTGCCAAACAGCAAGAGCGCTACTTCGTGTACCTATGCGGATGAAATTATTCATTCAACGAAAAATCGAATAGGGTTTGAAATGCTTTAATACTTTTACTAGGGTTTTTACTTTCTTTAAAATGTAGTGCAAGTTTATTTGTCAATTTTTGTATAATTTTTTCAGAAACAGCAGATGCATGGCTTGAATTTAAAGAAGGGTTTTTTTTGACATACTGTTTAAGTTCCTCTTTTTGAATTTCTAATAAATAATTTTTAAGCGCTAGAATATTTGGTGTATATGTTCGGGATAAAATCCACTTTTCAAATTCATAAATTATTTCATTTATTATTTTAACAGCTTTTGGAATTTCAAAAATTCTGGATTCCATAGTTTTATTTGCCATTTTAGAAAGTTCGTCAAGGTGAATCAAATTAACATTGGGTAAATCTTCAACATTTACATTAACGTTTTTTGGAATCGAAAGATCTAGTATTAGCAATGGCTTTTCAGAGTGAATCAAAGATTTTGTAATCGTAGGTTTATCTGCACCCGTGGCAACTATTAAAACATCGCATGTTCTTATTTCAGAAGTTAAAGAAGAAAAATCTTTCACGTCGATAGAATGTTTACTTGCCAATTTTTCAGCTTTTTCTATTGTTCTGTTGATTAAAGTAATTTCTACATTTTTTAGATGTTTTACCAAATTATCACATGTATTTCGTCCAATTTTACCTAAACCGAAAAGAAGAATTTTTTTATTAGTAAGATTTTCAATGTTATCTAAAATGTAACGAACTGAAACGTAAGATATTGATGTTGCTCCCGAAGATAGGTCAGTTTCGTTTTTAATTCTTTTACTTGCTTGAAGCACATAGTTCAACATTCTTTCCATAAAAGGGCTAAGAAGGGAATTGGCTTTCGAAAAATTAAAACTCTTTTTTAATTGAGCAATAATTTCAAAATCCCCTAATATTTGACTATCCAAACCGGTACCAACTTTGAATAAATGTTTAATCGCAGAATCGCCAGACCAAACCTTTCCAACTCTTTCAAATTCCTCAAAAGAACCTTCTGTGTGCATACAAAATAGGTCAATTAGAAAACTTGGATTTTCAATTTCGGAATAAATTTCAGTTCTATTGCATGTGGAGTTGACAACTATTGATTTTATACCACTAGCTTTCGCTTCATTTAATAACTTAAGTGCAGTTTTGGAACTTAAATTGAATTTCCCTCTAAGTTTTGCATCAGCTTTTTTATAACTAACTCCGACGCAATGAAAAATATCCTTTACAGGCATATATTATTATAATGGCACAAAAATAAACTACTAAAAAATTAAAAAACAACGGAAAAAGTACTTTTTCTATGGCTATTCGTGTATATTTGCAAACTAATTTTTCTTATGCCATAAGAATATAAATTGTTTAATTAAAGATAAACACCTATTTAGAATGATTCTAAAAAACAACGGATTAAGTCCTATTATAAACCAAGAAATTGAAGAAGGGTTTTTTATTTTAACCTATGAAAATTTTACAGAAACCAATCTTAAAATATATAGGAACGTTGATTCAAACCTAATTCAATTTCATTTCTGTTACAAAGGCGACTCAGTATTATATTTTAACAATGGGTCATACAGTCTTGCAAATTCTGAGGATAATGTGTTATTACTATACAACCCTCAACGAGAATTACCAATGGAAATTGCCCTTGCCCCTGATACTCAAACAATTACAGTTTTAATATCTATAAAAAAATTACATAGTTTAATTTCTCAAGAGGCCGAACAAATCAGTTTTTTATCTGATGAAAATATTGATAAGAAATATTACAAAGAAAATGTAATCACTGCTTCAATGGCTGTAGTTTTAAGTCAAATTTTGAAGCACCAAAAAGATTCTTCGCTCAGCATGCTTTATTTAAAAGGTAAAGCTTATGAGCTCCTAAGTTTATATTTTATTCCATCTGAGGCAAGTAACTTGTCCGAATGCCCATTTTTAGTGGATGAAGATAATGTACGAAGAATCCGTAACGCAAAGCAAATTTTACTATCAAATATTTCTCACCCACCGACTTTATTTCAGCTCGCTAACGAAGTTGGAATTAGTGTAAAAAAATTAAAAGAAGGATTTAAGAAATTATATGGCTCTACTGTTTATCAGTTTGTTATGACAAACAAAATGGATTATGCACGAAAACTTCTAGGTACTGGTTCATATAATGTTAATGAGGTTGCTTTAAAACTTGGCTACAGCAACTCAAGTCATTTTATAGAAGCTTTCAAAAAGAAAATTGGAACAACACCAAAAAAATATTTATTGTCTGTTACTTAATTTATTGATGTTATGAAAGGTGTTTTATTAGTTAATTTAGGTTCTCCAAAAAGTCCAACGCCCAAGGATTTAAAGCCTTATTTAGAGGAATTTTTGATGGATGAGCGAGTAATTGATTTTCCAAAATGGCTTAGAACAATTTTAGTTAAAGGAATTATATTAAAAACACGCCCAAGGCGATCGGCAAAAGCATACAAAAAAATATGGTGGAAGGAAGGTTCTCCTTTAATTGTTTTGTCAAAGAAACTGCGTTCAATTATTGAAGAAAACTCCTCTATTCCAATTTCACTTTCCATGCGTTATGGAAATCCATCAATATTTGAGGGTCTTAAAGAGCTAAATGAAAAGGGCATAAATGAGATTTTCATCGTTCCGCTTTATCCACAATTTGCAATGGCAACTACTGAAACTATAAATGTACTAGCCGAAAAAATAAGAAAGGAAAGCTTTTCTCACATGAAGTTTACAACGTTGCAACCATTTTATAATAATGTAGACTATATTAAGGCACTAACAAATTCAATTACAGAGTTCTTGGATGGAAAAAAGTGGGAACATATTATTTTTTCATATCATGGAATTCCAGAGAGACATATAAGAAAATCAGACATAACATCATCACACTGTAAAATAGACGAAAAATGTTGTTCTTCTAGTTCAAAAGCTCATCAGTTTTGTTATAGGCATCAATGCTATGAAACCACTAGAAATGTGGCAAAACTTATGAATTTAAAGCCAGAAAACTATACAACAACTTTTCAATCAAGACTTCCATTAGACAAATGGTTGAGGCCTTATACTGACAAAACAATAGAATCATTTGCAAAAAATGGAACAAAAAACCTTGCTGTTGTAACACCTGCTTTTGTTTCAGATTGCTTGGAAACACTTGAAGAAATAGGGATGGAAGCTAAAGAAGATTTTAAAAAAAACGGAGGAAACCAGCTTCACGTAATTCCATGTTTAAATGTTAGGGAAGATTGGGTAAATACATTAGTAAATTGGATTGAGTATTGGCATAAAACCCCCAAAAATTAAAGTATATGATAGAGCTTTATAATTATATAAAGGCCTTGCATTTGATTTTTATCGTTACATATTTTGCGGGATTATTTTATGTCCCGAGACTAATGATGTATTTTGTTGAGGCATCTATGCTTTCGAAAAATGAATCTAAAGTTCTTATGCCCCGACTAAAAATTATGATGAACAGGCTATGGAAAATTATTACAGTACCATCAGCAATTTTGACTTTAGTTTTTGGTCTATGGTTATTAATCCTTATGCCCGCCTTAATTACCCAAACATGGATGATTTTAAAGTTATTTTTTATTTTTTTACTTGTATTATACCACATAAAAACCAATTTGATTTATATAGATATCATGAATGATAGAATTAAGTATTCTGCTAATTTTTTTCGATATTGGAACGAAGGAGCAACATTGATTCTTTTCTCCATAGTTTTCTTAGCTACGTTAAAAAACAGTTTTAGCTGGGTATTTGGATTCGTTGGCATAATTTTATTATCCATATTATTAATTGCCGGCATAAAGATTTATAAAAACTCCAGAAAATAAATAAATAACATGAAGACTTTATCTCTTCGTTCTCAAATTTTTATTTCACTTATTTTCTTAGTGCTGTTATCCTCTGTTCTAATCGCAACTGTTTCAATATTTCAATATAATGAGCAATCAAAAAATTACCATCAAATGCGGCTAGAAAGAAAAGAAAGTCAATTAAAAAAAGCGCTGAATTATGTTTTTAAGAACTCAAACAACGAATTATTTAATGAAAACTTTTACGAAAATATTCAAGAATTTTTAAGACCTGCATCTGACATTTTAAATATTGATTTCTATTTGTATGATTTAGAAGGAAATTTGTTGACACCATTTAGTGACATCAAATTTTCTAGGCTTAAAATACCCAAAGACATTATAGAATCTTTAGAAAACTCTCCAACAATTACTTTCATAGATATCCAAAACAATAAAGGTGAAAGAATTAGGTCTTCATATTCATATATTTTTTTAGACGGAATCAAAACTCCATTTGCAATTTTAAACGTACCTTATTATGACGATGATTCTTTAATAGCTGTTGAGCTCAATTTATTTAGAACAAGGTTAATTCAAGGCTATGCATTTTTAATTATTGTTGCTATAATCATAGCTTTTTTAATTTCTTCGTATGTGACAAGATCATTGATTGAAGTTGGTGAAAAACTAAATCAGACAAATTTTTTAGATAAAAATTCAAAAATTCAAACAAAAAAAACTAGTAAAGAAATTACAAACATAATTACTGCGTATAATAAGATGGTAGATAAACTTGAGGAAAGCGCTATAATGCTTGCAAAATCACAACGAGAAGCAGCATGGAGAGAAATGGCAAAACAAGTAGCACACGAAATTAAAAATCCTTTAACTCCAATGCGTTTAAGTATTCAACATTTTGAAAAACAAATAGAAAGGGGCAATTTAAATCTTAAAGACGATTTCTCGGACTTTACAAATACTTTGATGCAACAAATAGACACCATGAGTTCAATAGCATCATCATTTTCTGAGTTCGCTACAATGCCATTGGCAAAATCAGAAAAAATTAACATTACTAATGTTTTAAAAAGTGCACTAGAGCTTTATAAAGAGAATCGTATAAAATTTAATTATGAAGAAATTGATCTATTTTGTGAAATTGATAAAACCCAGCTAGTTCGAATAGTAAATAACTTAATAAGTAATTCGATTAACGCTTGTAAAGGTCTAAATAAGCCTGTAATCTCAGCAAATTTAAAATATGATTCTAAATGGATTTATTTTAATGTTGTTGACAATGGATGTGGTGTAGATAAAAGTTTAGAAGAAAAAATATTTGAGCCAACTTTTACCACGAGCACTAGTGGGATGGGACTAGGACTTAGTATGGTAAAATCGATTGTTACAGCCTATGGAGGAAACGTTGGTTTTAGCTCAGTACCATTTAAAAAAACTAGTTTTCAGATTAAACTTATTAGGTTGACTTAAGTTTCAATAGCGCTAAAAATTTTATTTTCTATTTTATTTAAAATTATTTTGAAGTTCTTGTTTTTAAATTTTATTGGTTTATGAACTTTTAATTTGACTTTTGTTCCCATTGAAAGCGGAAACAAACCATTTTTATTTATTTTCCAAGAATTATTAATGGTAATTCCCAGCAAATATGCATTAGGCATAGACTCCATAAGTTTTGTTATGCCACCGTGTTTAAATTTTTTTGGTTTACT
>PKDV01000045.1 GCA_002862715.1 Flavobacteriaceae bacterium
AAATTGAAAAAAAGTAAAATAAACGTCATTGATAAATTAAATGGAGTTGTTTGTAGGAAAAGTTCTCTATCGATATAAAGTATACCTATCAAACCACATGTATGAAATAACCATATTAGAAAAACAGAAATTTTCGATAGGTTAGTTTTTGGAATTAATATATTTTTCACGCTTTAGGGATAAGTTCTGATACTATCTTAGCAGACATTAAACAAAGGGGAATTCCTCCTCCTGGGTGTACACTTCCTCCACAAAAATAAAGGTTTGAAATATTTCTTGAAAAATTTGGATGTCTTAAAAAAGCAGAAATTTTACTATTTGACGAAGTCCCATAAAGTGCCCCTAAGTAAGACATGGTTTTTTGCTCAATTTCACTTGGTGTAATTGTCATTTCTTCTTCAATTAAGTCTTCTAATCTTACTTTTAATAATTTATTAAGTTTCTTAATAACATTTTCTCTAATTCTATTAGAAATTACCTTCCAATCTTGTCCATTATTGAATGGAGTGTTTACCATAACATACCAATTTTCGCAACCATCAGGTGCATCCGTTGGGTTGTCCTTAGAAGTAATGTTAACGTAAACGGTTAAATCTTCGCCGACAGTAAACTTTTCAAAAATATTTTCAAACTCCTGCTTATAGTCGTTTGAAAAAAAGATGTTGTGTAAATCAAGCTCTGGAAACTTTTTTTTAATTCCCCAATAAAAAATTACAGCTGAACTTGAACGTTCTTGTTCTAAAATTTTCGTAGGTTGTTTATGTTTTTTCAAAAGGTACCTATAAGTCGGATAAATATCCATATTAGAAATAACTAAATCTGATGGGTGGAATTTATTTTTAACCATAATACCCTGTGCTTTTTTATCTTTTACCTCAATCTTTTCAACTTTTGAGTTTAGGTGTATTTTCACTGAGTGCTTTATACAAAGTTCTTTCAATGACTCGCTAATATTTCCCATACCATTTTTTGCAACAAAAGTTCCATAATGATTTTCCAAATGTTGAATCATTGACATTATTCCCGGTGTTTGATAGGGATTTGAGCCATTGTATGTTGCAAATCTATTGTACAGCTGGACTAGGTGTGGTTCCTGTATTTGCTTCTCGTTAATATCAGCCAAGGTTTTGTTAATTTCCAAATAATTTAAATTCAAGAGTCCTATAATCGTTTCTTTGTTGAAGAAGTTTTTAAGCTTGTGTAAAGAATTTTCTAAAAAAATTTTCTTTGTTAGTTCATATTTCCTTTTTGATTTTTGAAGATATTTTTTCAAATCCTTAGTTGATATTTTTAAAACTTCTTCTATTTCATTGAAAAATTTTTTCTTGTTAGAATAAGCTGTAAGTTTAATTCCATCGTCCCAAAAGTACTTACATGATATTTCTTTCTTTTTGTATATAAATTTATCGCCGGGGAGCTCTCCACACAACTCAAACAATTCATCAATGTAATGAGGCATTGTGAGTAATTGTGGACCAAAATTAAACTTATAAGACCCCAAATTAAATGATGATAGTTTTCCCCCTACATAAGGATTTGCTTCAAAAACTTCAACATCATATCCCTTACAAGAAAGCCTTATTGCAGTAGCCAAACCTGCGATTCCCGAACCAATAATTATTGCCTTAGCCATCTTGGTTTATTATTATTTTTCTCACTGCAAAACGTGTAAACATATCTTCACTATACCAATTTCTTTTTTTAGTTTTTTTTACTATTGATGAATGGTCGATATTTTTATATGCAAAATTCTTCACATCGTCCAAACTTTTCCAAATACTAAAGGTTGCTTGTTGTATTAATGGCCATTCCCCTATGCCCTTGTACCAAATAACTCCTTTAGCTTTTTGTATTGCCTTTGATGCTTTCGGAACAGCACGCCAAAATTCAAGCAGCCTGCTTGGACGAATTGTTGCCCGAGTAATAATCCCAATTAATTCGTCTTCTGCTAAATTACGTTTAACAGCCTTAAAAGGATTGGTTTTTCCCCATAGTCCATGGGTTTGAAGAGTGTGTAGAGAAAAATGTTGCTGTGATTCTGAATGTGAAATAAATTTTTTCATTAGTTTACTATTCTTTAAAAAATCAATAGCCTTGGATTCGTCTTCCCAAACTGTTAATATAGCATAAGTCGAAAAGTCAGGCCATAAACTAAATCCAGAGCTAGATCCTGTGCCTAAAGTTTTGAAAAATTTGATTCCAGAGCAATCTGATAATTGAGGAATGGCGCGTTGCATTTGGGTAAACGCCCAAAATCTATTTTGACTGTATGAAAAAAAACTTAAAACAACATTGTTTCCCACGTTTTAAATATAAAACAATGGAATAAAACTTAACAAATAAATTTTCAAGATTTATATTCTAACAATATCAAAATATCTTAACCTTTAATTAACATTCTATTTTAGCTTAAATAACATTGTATTAATAACATTGCACAAACAAATTTTACCAATGAAACAATTTAACCACTTTATAGCTTTTTTATTATTAACATTATTTTCTACCAATGTCTTTGCCCAAGAAGAGCAGCCCGATACATTAATGCTTCAAGAAGTAATTGTCAGCGGCTACTTTGAAGGATTATCAAAAGCACTAGATCAAAAGAAGAACAATGTTAACATAACCAATGTTGTCACAGCAGACCAAGCAGGAAAATATCCTGATGATAATATTGGGGATGCTCTTAAAAGGATATCTGGAATTAGTGTACAAAACGACCAAGGAGAAGCAAGAAATATTGTAGCCAGAGGATTTGGGACTCAACTTAATTCTGTAACTCTTAATGGTGACAGATTACCTTCTGCAGAAGGAGATAATAGAAATATACAATTGGACCTTATTCCAACCAATATGATTGAGTCCATTGAGGTAAGAAAAACATTAACTCCTGATATGGAAGCTGACGCGATTGGGGCATCGGTAAATCTTGTAACTAGATCCAACCCAAGAGGATTTAGAGCTTCTGCAACATTTTCAGGTGGAGGGAATCCAATAAGAAATGGGGGTTCTAATTCAAATATTGCCTTTGTTTTATCTGACAATGTTTCTGATAAATTAAGTTACAGTTTAAGTGGTACCATACAAACAAAGGATTATGGTTCTGACAATATAGAATTTGCATGGAACGACCCAAATGATTGGTCTGACCCAGACAAAGGGGAAATTGAAGAAATGGACATTCGTAGATACGATGTCAAAAGAACCAGAAGATCAGTATCTATGAATTTAGATTATAATGTAAATGATAAAAACTATTTATTTTTTAAATCAATTTATAACCACAGGGATGACTGGGAAAATAGATATAGATTTAGGGCGATTTATGAAGATCAAGAACTTACCATAAGAAAACAAACAAAAGGTGGTATTGATAATGACAAAAACGATTCTAAGCGTTTAGAAGATCAAAAACTTTATAAAATTGGGTTTGGTGGTGAGCATAAAATTGGAGCTTTAGATTTTGATTGGAAATATTCTTATTCTAAAGCTAGCGAGGATAGACCTGATGAAAGATATACTCGTTATCAGTACGATCCAGTTCCTTACGTAGGAACAACACCATGGGATATTTCAAACTTAGAAAGACCTTATCTAAATTTTGCAGACAATTCATGGGACGAAACATCTAGCTATAGGTACAGAAAAACTGAAGAAGCACAAAAGTATACCGAAGAAGATAAAAATAAATTCAAACTTAATTTTGAACTACCTTACGGAGAGACATCAACTCTTAAATTTGGTGGAGCATTTAAAGACCAATCAAAAATGCGTGATGACATTTGGTATGAGTATGACATGGATTTAGGCAATTTAAACACTGTTCCTACCTTCAATGCAAGTATAAATAGTTATTTTCCAGGAAGTAAATATGTTCTTGGTAACTTTATGACTCCAGAATATTTGGGAGGTTTTTCTTTAAATGGTGAAAATGATCCAAATTTTGACAGTTTTGTTATGGATGAATTTGCAGGAGCAAATTACACTTCAAAAGAACAAATCTCTGCAGGTTACTTGATGACCACTAATTCATTTGGAGACAAAATAAAACTAATTGCTGGATTTAGAATTGAGAATACTAGTATTGATTACGTAGGAGAGATATTTGATGAGGAAGAAGACGAAACTCCTGAAGATGTTGAAAAAATTCCAGGTGAAAAAAAATACTCAAATTTTCTTCCTAGTTTAAACTTACAGTACAATTTTACAAATTCATTGGTTGGTAGTGTTGCATTCACACAATCTATTGCCAGACCTGATTACTTTGATATTGTACCTTATCAATATTCAAATTCAGATGATAGAGAAGTAGAGTTTGGAAACCCTGACTTAGAAGCAACTCTATCCAACAACATTGACGTAATGATTGACAAATATTTTGGAACTACTGGCTTGATTTCTCTCGGATTGTTTAGTAAAACCATGGACAATTGGATTTATACTTACACCACTGATAACTATTCATATGCTGGAGAAAGTTATGATTTTACACAAAAAAGAAATGGCGAAAGTGCTAGTGTTTTTGGTGTTGAATTTGTTCTTCAAACACAACTTATTGATAATGTAAATCTTGCTGCGAATTACACCTTTACAGATTCATCAACTGACAACGTTGAAGGAAGAAATGATGTTCCACTGGTTGGTGCAGTTGAAAACATGTATAATATTTCATTAGCATATGAAACAGATTTATTTTTCTTAAGAGCTTCATACAATTATGCAGGTGAGCAACTTGACGAACTAGGAGGTGAAGCTTGGGAGGACAGATATTATGATGAGCAAAAATTTCTTGACATCAATGCATCATTTCAATTAACCGAAAAAGTTCGTTTATTTGCAGAGGCCAAAAACCTAACAAACCAGCCATTAAGATATTATCAAGGTATTAAAGCTAAAACAATGCAGCTTGAATATTATGACCTTAGCTGGAATGTAGGTTTGAAATTTGATTTTTAGATGAAATACAAGCTTGGAGTTGCTATTCTTGTCACAACAGGAATAATAGGTTATTCCCAGCAAAAAAATAATATTTCTTCCGACGGCTTTATCACATACCATGTCGAAGCAGAGCTTGAAACAGATCCAGTTGTTTCTTTTGATGATGCCGCTGATGATGTTTGTATATGGGAAAATAAAATCAATCCTTCCAAATCATTAGTTGTTGGAACTGATAAAGATTATGGCTTAATTGTTTACGATTTAAAAGGAAAAGAATTAAATCAATATCCTCTTGGAAGGACCAACAATGTTGCTTTGTTTGATTCACCTTCAGTCCTTCGAAACAGTTATCCAATAGTTTGTGCAACAAATAGAACCAATGAGACCATAACCTTTGCCTATTTACTACCCAACGGAGAATTGACGAATATTCAAAACATCAATGTTAATCTTAAAGAAGTTTATGGGATAACCACATCTGTTATTAATAAAATTCCCTACATAATAGTTAGTGACAAAAGAGGATATGTAAAACAGTATCTTGTCGATTTAAAAAATGACAGTCTTCGAATTGCTTTAGTAAGAACAATCAAGTTTAAAACAATTGTCGAGGGATTGGTAGTAGACGAAAACAATAACAAACTTTATGTTGCTGAGGAAAACAAAGGTCTTTGGCAATTAAATGCAGTCCCCGGAATTGAAAAAGATTTGAAATTAGTTTTAAAAACAAATAGAAAAAAATTAAAACCTGATTTTGAAGGCTTGGCAATAAGAACATACCCTGATGGTAGTGGGTGGATAATAATGTCCGTTCAAGAACTAAATTCTTATGCCTTTATTGATAGAATTTCTCTAGAAGTTGATTTTTTAATTCAAATCAAAGAAGGCAAAGTTGATGGTGTTCAACACACCGATGGTTTAGATGTGTCTTCATTAAAAACCAAAAAATTTCCAAATGGAATTTTTATTGTGCAGGATGGAGAAAATGGTGATGAACATCAAAATTTTAAGTATATTAATTGGGTTGATATTGAAAAAGTTTCTGGTAATTGAAAAAGCTTGTTTTTCTTCTGTTTCTCGCTATAATTGGTTGTTCAATAAAAGAGCAAAATAAAGTTAATCGTAGCTCAATTGAATACCAAAAGTTTGAACTACCCAAAGACCTTGAGGAAACTTCAGGAATAATTTTAAATAATGGCCTGTTGTGGACTCATAATGACTCCGGAAATGAATCAGAACTATTCAATATTGATGCAACTGGTGAAATAATTCAAAAGATACCAATCACGACGGCTAAAAATATTGATTGGGAAGATATTACTGCAAAAAATGAGTTTATTACTATTGGGGATTTTGGTAATAATTTCGGCACTAGAAAAAATCTTTACCTACTTGAATTAAAATTCATCAATGGTAAACTAAACAAACATGATTCTATCCCATTTTACTATCCAGAGCAAACAAGTTATCTATTCAACGCATTAACACCATTTGACGCAGAAGCAATCATAAATATTGAAAATAAATATTTGGTATTTACAAAGAATCGGAACACTCTCACAACTGAAATGTATTTAATTGATAAAACCTTAAACAGACCGGTTGAAGCTGAATATATTGAATCTTTAAATGTAAATTCACTGATTACAGGTGGAGATTATAATGAAGATAGTAAAACTTTAGTTTTAACATCATATTCAAGTGGAGGGTATCAATATTTAATTAGAATAAAGAATTTTTCACTACAAACATTAGAAAACATTGAAATTGAAAATTATGATATAGATTACAAAGATGCCCAAATTGAAGCCATAACAATAATTAATGAAAATGAGTTTTGGATTACTTCTGAGGAAACTGATAGTTTTGAACCTTTCTTGGCAAAAATTAAAATTAACTAAGCTAAAGTTTATACATATGTGTTATAAGATATGTGCCGTGGAGAAATAATTTCAAATAATTTAGTTTTTTCTAAAGAATGAAAATCAAATTCATCAATATCTCCTAATTTTAGAAATGTTCCGCGATTTAATACCTTTTGATTAACCTTTATTGTTCCACCAATTATAAATATTGAATGAAATGAATTTTTTAAAATTTCATGCTTGTGGGGACCAATATCAAATTCATATTCGTTTATCAGTATTCCTTCAGTATCCATTTTCATTGGAGAACCGTCACCAAGGATTATTTTTTTTAATTTATTGCTAGTTTTTATTATTTTGAAATCCTTGGATTTATAGTCGTCATAACTTGCTTCTTTTTTTAATGTTTTTGATAAATCTGGATCAAACCAAATTTGAAATATTTCAGACTTACTCTCTAATTCTTCAGCATGTGAGATGCCATTCCCAGACCTAATTATCTGTACATCTCCTTCTTCCAAGGATATCCATTTGTTTTGCTTGGTATCAAAATGATTTATTTTTCCTTTTAATACAAAACTGCATATTTCAAATCCTTTGTGAGGGTGTAATCCTATGGTACTTTTTTTTCCAGGTGTCCATGCATGGGCCCAATAAAAAAGACTTGAATATGGTTTTAATTTTCCCGAGTCTTGTGGAAAGCCAATTGGTTTATTCTCTAGTATTTCTCCATAATTAAAGTTTCCACTAGCCTGGTCTTCCGTATTGAAAATTTCAATTCCCATATAAATCTAAATTTTCTTGAAATAAATTAAGTGATTTTTTGAATTCGAGATTCAAATCACTATCGATAATTCCAACATTTGTTTTGAAATTTTCGTAAAAAAATGGTAGTGAAAATATTGGAATTTTGTGCGTTATTCCTCTTGAAATTCTTGAATAAGCCATCTTTAATACATTTCTACCTCCTCTTTTCCCGTCAGAAGTAGATAATAATAGCATAGGCTTGTTGTACCACACATCTTTTTCAATCCTAGAAATCCAATCAAATATATTTTTAAATGCAGCCGTATAAGAACTGTTATGTTCGGCAAAAGAAATAACTATTCCATTGCAGCTTTTAATTTTATTCTTAAACTTAAAAGCTAAATCAGGAATTCCAAACTCATCTTGCCTGTCTACACTAAATATTGGCATTTCAAAATCATTTAGGTCTAAAATAATTGATTCAGACCCATCAACTAGCGAAGCTGCATGAGAAGCAAAAACCTTGTTAATAGAATTTTTTGATGAACTAGCACCAAAAGCAATGATTTTTTTCATTAATAGATTAGAGTTACTTCCAATTCTATTTCATCCAAAATTAATTTATCTCCCAAGTTTTGAAAAAATGAACCCGATCTAAATCTAACGTCATATTTGGAACGATCAAAAGTTAACTTTGATAAAAATCCATTTGAAATTTTTTCCAAAGAAAATTCTACTGGGTGGGTATAGCCCTTGATGCTCAAATCTCCCTTTAAAACATAAGAACCGTCATTCTTTTTTTCTGAATCTATAACTACTAGTGAAGAATTATTAAATTTTTCAACAGAAAAAAAATCATCCGACTTCAAATGCCCCTCTAGGCTTGCTTTTCCACGTCCAGTTAAATCATCAACAGTTAAGCTTGTCATATCTACCTTAAACGAAGCGCCAGTGATTTTATCACCCGAGAAATTAATCTCTGCACTGGTTAATTTTAGAGAGCCAAAGTGAATTTTTGTTGTGATTTCTTTGCCTGTCCATTTAACAACACTTTTATCTAAATTAAATTTAGTTTGTGAAAAAAGGTTATTGAAAATAAAGACGGCTATTATAAATGCATATAAATTTTTCATAATTTTTTTTTTCAAAAATAAATAAATGAAAATTGTATAAAAATTAATTGTCTGTTTTTATAAAATTTTTAACAATGTGATTAATGGGTGCCTGTATTTCATCAGCAATTTTATAATCGTAACTAGTATTTTTTTCATCACACCATTTTTGCAAAGTTTTGACAGAGTTTTTTGAGAAATTTTTCAACACATGGACGCCTAATTCTCTTAGGGCCTCTGCGTTATAATGTTGTTCAAATTGATTTTTCATGGGAACAACCATAAGTTTTTTGCCTAAATACAATGCTTCAGAGGGAGTTTCAAATCCAGCACCACACAGAACACCTTCACATTTGGATAATAGGTTTTGAAATTCAGTATCACTTGGAGGAAATACATTAACGTTTTCAATTCTGTAGGGCTTATCACAGTGTTTAGAGAAAACAAACCATTTATTTTTACAAATTTTTCTTAAAACATTTGAAATTTTTTTATCACAAATTGCTGGCAGGTATACAACAAAAAAATTTTGGTTGACAGGACTTTTATCTAAAATTGAATTTCTTATAATAGGTAAAAAAGTTTTTTTAGAATACTTTTTAAAATGAAAACCTATGCCATCAGAAACAGGAGCATAATTTTTTAAAATCCAATTCGCGTATATGGGTGTGTTTTTTGGCTTAGGGGTATTTAACAATAAAGCATATTGATGGCTCATAGCAATACATTTGATTTTTCGTCTTTTACAAGCCCAAGCTGTCAAAGGTTCAAAATCATTTATTACCAAATCATATTTTTGAACTGGTACATTCCTAATTTCTCTCAATAGTCTAAATAAATTATTCCTTAAAATAGATTTAATCCAATCAATCCCTCCTGTTTTTCCAAATACATAGCTAAATCCATGATAAGAATAATCAACTTTTAATCCCAAATTTATATCAGATTCTGACCCGCTTATAAGAACATGAACATTACAATATTTTTTTAGCTCTGGAATTATTTTTTGTGCTCTGCAAATATGACCATTTCCTGTAGCCTGCAAGGCATACAGTATATTCACAATATTAGTTTTGAAACAATTTTTCCTGAAATAATTGCGGGCGGAACACCAGGACCAGGGACTGTGAGCTGTCCGGTAAAAAACAAACCATCTACTTTTTTACTTTTCATTTTTGGTCTTAGAAATGCCGTCTGAAATAAAGTATTAGCAAGACCATATGCATTACCTTTAAACGAATTGTAGTCTTTTACAAAATCATTTACACAATAAGATTCGGAGAATAATACTTTGTCTCTAATTTTTTGATTTGTAATATTTTCAAATCTATCCATTACAATGTTATAATACTTATCTCTTAGTTCAGGAGTATCTTCAAGTCCAGGAGCTATGGGAATTAAAACAAAACAAGCTTCTTTACCTTTTGGTGCCATTGAGTTATCAGAAATTGAAGGAAGATTTACATAAAATAAAGGTTTCTCTGGCCATTTCCCCTCATCATAAATACTAGATGCATGTGAATCAAAATCAACATCAAAGAATAAATTGTGATGACATAAATTTTGAATCTTAGTATCCAGTCCTATATAAAATAATAAGGATGATGGAGCAAAAGTTTTCTTATTCCAATACTTTTCAGTGTATTGTCTATATTTTTTAGGTAACAATTTTTCAGAGTGGTTATAATCAGCTCCTGAAATAACAATATCGCATCTAATAGTTTTTTTATTAGTTACCACTCCCTTAACCTTAGCATCTTCTACTATAATTTCTTCAATATTTGAACTGGTTGAATATTCGACTCCTAAAGATTTTCCAAGTTTTACCATGGCTTTTACAATCTCATACATGCCGCCTTCAGGGTGCCAAGTACCAAGACCAAAATCAGCATAGTTCATGAAATTATAAAACGCTGGAGTGTTTTCAGGCTTAGCACCTAAAAACAAAACAGGGAATTGTAAAATTGAACGTAAACGCGGGTCTTTGAATTTTTTTTCAACTTGTGCCCTAATATTTGTTAAAAACAAATTGATTTTTTTTATGGTTTTTTTTGTAACTAATTCGAAGGGTGAAAAACCTGGCCTAAACACAAGATCTTTCACTGCTATTTCATAATTAATTTTAGCAGATTCAATAAATTTTTTAAGTTTTATTCCACTTCCTTCTTCAATATCCTCAAACTTTTCTGCAATTTTTGAGATGTTGTCTTCTATCGCAAAACTCTCATTTTTTCCAAATAAAACTTGGTACCCAGGCGAAAGTCTCTCCAACTTATAGTAATCACTCACACTTCTTCCAAAATCATTAAAAAAATCATCAAAAACATCTGGCATCCAATACCACGACGGTCCCATATCAAAAGTAAAGCCATCTTTTTTTAGCTGTCTTGCTCTTCCTCCAAGAGAACTGTTTTTTTCTAAGACTCTCACTTTATTACCATTTTTTGCTAAATAACAAGCAGCTGAAAGAGAAGAAAAACCCGATCCAATAATTATAATTTCTCTCATAAAAACACAAATCTAAGTTATATATAAAGAATATTTAATAATTATTATAAAATAAAGTCTACTTTTAAATAATTTGATACAAATAAAAAAATATTAGTGAGATTTAAAGAATTAATTAAGTCATATAATCCATATGAATATCTAATTGCTTTTGGTTCAATTCATTTTTTATTAATACCGATTATTTTTTTAAAAAAAGGTACAATTGAGCTTACGTTTAATTTATTCGTTGAGCCAGAGTTTTTCAATTTTTTTTATCTATTTACCTTAATTGGGGATGGCTGGTTTCTAGTGCCATGCATTCTATTTATTTTCGTTTATTCAAAATATAACAATCTTGACTATAAAATAGAAGTGATAAACTTTATAATTATTTCATTAATTATGTTAATATTAACATCACTCTTTAAACAATTACTTTTTCCAGAAGTCATGCGCCCAATTAAATATTTTTCTTCAGTTCTTGATGAAAACTGGAATGTTAATAATTTTGATTTAACATTTCATAGATTTAAATCCTTTCCTTCAGGGCATACAACATCTGCTTCTATATGTGGTTTTTTTATTATGAGATATTTTAAAAATATTTACTCAAGATTAATAATATATTTAGTAATTCTATTTGTTGGTTTGTCTAGAGTTTTTTTGTTTCAGCATTTTATTATTGATGTATATGTAGGGGTTATTCTTGGTATCATATGCGTATTTCTTGGGGATAAGATTATTAAAAAATACACAAAAAAATGAGTAAAGTTTTGGTAACTGGGGCTGCTGGTTTTATAGGGTTTCATGTATGTAAAATGCTAATGGAAAATAATTATGATGTTGTTGGAATTGACAATTTAAGTAATTATTATTCTGTGATACTGAAAGAATCTAGAATAAAAGAACTTCAAAATTTAGATTTAAAAAATGTAGGCAATTTCGAATTCAAAAAAATTGATATAGTTGATCAAAAAAAATTAAACAATCTTTTCAAAGCTGAAAAATTTGAACTAGTTATTCACCTCGCCGCTCAAGCTGGCGTAAGGTACTCAATTGAAAATCCGAGGACCTATGTCGAAAATAATGTTATGGGCTTCTTTAATCTTATGGATGAGTGTTTAAAAAGTAAAATTCAGAAATTTTATTACGCATCAAGTAGTTCAGTTTACGGAAATCAGATAAAAGTTCCATACAGCGAAAATGATCATGTTAATAAACCAGAAAGCTTTTATGCAGCAACCAAAATTTCAAATGAATTAATGGCACATGCTTACAGCTCAATTCATAAGTTAAAAACAACAGGTCTTCGCTTTTTTACAGTTTATGGTCCATGGGGTAGACCAGACATGGCTCCAATGATTTTTTTAGACGCTCTCTACTCAAACTCACCAATTAATATATTTAATAGCGGAAAATTAGAGCGTGATTTTACTTTTATTACTGATGTATCATCAGCAATAATAAAACTAATCGAAACAGATAAAAATATTTCTTCCAAAAATTATAGAATATTTAATATTGGTAACTCTAATCCAATTGTTTTAACTGATTTTATTGATTCCATCGAAACATTGACAAAAAAGAAATTTATAAAAAAAAATATGCAAATGCAGCCTGGTGATGTTTTTAAAACTCATGCAGATGTGATATCACTTGAAAAAATTATTGGACCTATTGCACATACACCTTTAAATGAAGGATTGAAAATATTTATTGACTGGTATAAGTCTTACTACAATGTTTAGATTTTTTTTTGAAAAACTACATAATAAAGTCCAAAAAATGAAATAATCGCCGCAATTAATGTAAAAGTAATTCCAACCGATGCTGTCATTTCGACCGAAGTATTTAAGTAATCTCCACTTAACATAAATAAATATTCCCTAACACCAATTCCAGCAAATGAAACAACTGATGCCAGCGCGGATAGTAAAAAGATTGTTAATAAAGAAAGTGTTAAGGTTAAGGGAATACTTAAGGCCTTTAGTATAAAAAAAACACAAAAAAGCTGAAAAAATTGAACAGCATAACTCATAAATAAGGTCTTTAAATAAATTTTTTCTGTTTTAAAAAAGTAATTAAGAACGTAGAAAGAAACTATTGGTATTGAAAAGAAAAATAGTATTCTAGTAATGTCATTAAAGAAAAAAAACTGACCCTGTTCAATAATAAATATTATTGAAACAAGGGCTGTTAAACCAATTAATCTCGCGAGTATAAGGCATTTCGCTAAACTTTTTAATTTCCATGAATATTTTTTCTTCAAAATTAATGCTATCACTGCATCACCACCAATTCCACCAGGTAAAAAGAAATTGTAAAACATTCCCAATAAATACAATTTATTACAAGTTGAAAATAAAATTGGTAAAGAAAAATGATTTAGAATTACTCTTAATCTAATTGATGAAATCAACTGAGAAACTATATATAATAACATAGAAATTAAGACATAATTCCATTTTATATTTATAAGGTAAGTTGATAAATCTCCGAGCTTAATTTTATTTAGAAATAAGTAAACAAATAAAAGACTTATCAGTATTTGAAACCATTTAAATAATTTTTTACGCATCAAATTTGAATACTTTTCTTATTCTGTATGGTTTTTTGTCTTGCGATTCAAAATATGTTTTCATTAATAAATCATATAAAATACCAATACTAAAAAATTGAATACCAACAATGATAAGTAAAACTGCTAAAATTAATAACGGCCTCCCCCAAATATCTTCTCCCATTAGTCTTATTATTAAAAAATATATGCCAAGAACAGAGCCAACAGAAAAAATGATTAATCCTATGTTGCCAAAGAAATATATTGGTTTTTGTAAAAATTTTCGCTGAAAAAGGATTAAAAGTAAATCATTAACAACCTTAAAAGTTCTGCTAAGACCATATTTAGAAACTCCATATCTTCTAGGATGATGTAAAACTTTAATTTCAGAAATTTTAGCTCCATCTAAGTAAGCGGCAAGATTTATGAATCTATGCATTTCTCCGTATAATTTTAGACTCTTGGCCGTTTCTCTTGTAAAAACCTTTAATGCACAACCTTGATCTTTAATTTTTAGTTTAGTTAACTTCCTTATCAAAAAGTTTGCAATTTTGGATGGGAATGTTTTTAATATTGAGTCTTTTCTGTTTTTTCTGTACCCAGTGACAACATCAACATCATCCTCTATCAATTTATTTACCATTTTTGGTATATCTGAGGGATCATTTTGCAGATCACCATCCAAAGTTATAATGTAATCTCCATTAGCAAAATCAAAACCAGCAGACATTGCGAGACTTTGACCATAATTTTTTTTTAATTCAATTAATGTAACATTAGGATTTTTTAAAGATTTAATGTTTTCTTTTGTATTATCGTTAGAACAATCATCAATTAAAATAAGCTCATATTTATAATTAGTGAGGGCTCTTTCAACTTTTTCACATAAAATAGATACATTTTCCTCTTCATTATAAAGAGGAACAACTAAAGATAACAATGGATTAGATTTAAGCATTAATGAACTATTTTTACAAATGTACAAACAACATAATATTTGATAAACCAGTATATGAAAAATAAAACAAGTTTTGATGTACTGATAATATTAGCAGCGGGTTTGATGTGTTTTACATTTCTTAACTCTTATCCTGTAAGTATCCTTGACGAATCAAAGAATGTAGAAGCTGCTAGAGAAATGATTGAAAGTGGGGATTATTGGATTCCAAAATTTAATGGTGAATTAAGAACTGATAAACCACCATTGCATTACTATTTTATGGTTATTGGAATGAAATTATTTGGTGTTAATGAGTTTGGAGTTCGTTTTTTTTCTGCATTAATGGGATTTACTTTAATATTATTCTTTTTCAATTTTTGTAATCGGTACTTAGATAAAAAACAAGCTTACATTTCTACAATTATTTTTTTAAGTTCATTTTTTTTCATGCATGAGTTTAGGTTAGCTGTTCCTGATCCTTATTTAATTACTTTTATTGCACTGTCACTCTTTTCATTTTTTGAGTACTTCAAAAAGAAAAAAATTAAATTTTTAATACTATTTTATTTTTTTGTGGCACTAGGTTCACTTACAAAAGGGCCTGTAGCAATCCTCTTACCTGGATTATCAGTTGGTTTGTTTTTATTATTTAAAAAACAATTAAAAAATGTTTTTTCATATTATCCAATTTTAGGAATTGTTGGAGTTTTGTTAGTTACAAGCCCATGGTATATTAATGTTCACCTACTTACAGATGGAGAATGGACCAAAGGATTTTTTATTGAACATAATTTGAATCGTTTTGGTAGTGAAATGGAAGGCCATGGAGGAATATTTCTTATAACATTTGGTTACGTACTGCTGGGACTTCTACCATTTTCATTTTTTATTCCACAAGCTCTAATTAATTCTTATAAAGAAAGAAAAAATAATTTGATACTTTTTTGCTCTTGTATAACGCTCGTATTTGTATTATTTTTTTGTATTTCGTCTACAAAACTCCCTAACTACACAATGCCGTGCTATCCTTTTTTAATAATTTTAATTTCTAATTTTATTAACAAAAAATTAAAATTCGGATTTAAAAAATCAGATATTATTAGTATTGTTTTATTATCTGTAATATCAGTTACGCTTCCGATCTTAATCTATTTTTTATTATCAAATGATTCTGATTTAAGTCACTTAAAATATCTTTCACTACTTTTTATACCTACAGCAATGGGCTCTGTTTTGGGGCTTTTAATGTTTTTAAAAAAACATGCTCGAAGTACTATTGTAACATTAGCATTTTCCTGGGGTATTTTATTGATTTTATTCACTTCAATTATTTTCCCTTCACTAACAAGTGTATTACCAACAACTGTAATTAAAAATAAAATTGGAAACAGTGAAAATGTTGTTGTTTTTAAAAATATGGATCCTGCATTCCCTTTTAATTTTAGAAGGACTTATACCATTATTGAAAATGCCAACAAATTAAAAGAATACAAAGGATATTATCTAATTAGTAACCATCGGAGTGGACAGGAACTAGACACAATAAAAAATATTTCTAAAATCTTAAGCCAAAAAGCTCTTTTTGAAAATAATACTTCTGTACTATACAAGATTAATTGATAAGTAAAACGTATCTTTAAACTTATAAGTTATATAGATTTTAATTGTGAAATTCAAAAACTAACTCATGAGCGTTGATTTTGATGACCTCCCCAATGATTGGGTTTATGATGACGAGTGTTTAAAAGCAACATTTATCTTCTCAGATTTCAAAGAGGCCTTCGGATTTATGACTAAAGTCGCATTTGAAGCTGAAATACTTGGACATCACCCTGACTGGAGCAATAGTTACAATAAAGTCAATATGTCTTTAAAAACACATGATAAAGGTAAAGTAACAGAGCTTGATGTTAAGCTTGCAAAGAAAATCAGCCTAATTACCAAATAATCTATATGAGAAATTTTAATACAAACGACTTTCTTGTAAGAGTACCAATGTTTATAATATTTTTTTGGTTTGGTATATTAAAGGTTTTCGAGGTTTCACCTGCTCAGGAATTAATAATTGATACTGTGTATTGGATGCCATTCTTGTCAGCTGAAAAATGGACAATAGTTATAGGTGTTTGGGAAATGCTCATTGGAATTTTTTTCTTGAGTAAGAGAACAACCTTTCTTGCAATGGTACTTTTATTTTTACAAATGAGCGGTACATTTATGCCTCTGGTAATTTTACCAAACGTCACATTTCAAAACTCAAATCCTTTTCTACCAACTCTAGAGGGTCAATACATTATTAAAAATATCATCATAATTACTGCTGCATTAATCATTGGCAGGAAATATCTTAAAGTCAGACTTTTTAAAATTTAGGCTTTTTGATAAGAAAGGCATTATTCAACTCCTCTAAAACTAAGCGATTTTTGCTGTACAGAAGTTGGGGCAACAACAGTAAATGTGCGTTTATTATGCTTAACCCTTCAATGGCTGACGAAAAAAGTGATGATGCAACAATAAAAAAGTGCATCACCTATTCTAAGAAATTTAATCACGATGAATTATATGTTGTAAACCTATTTCCACAGATTCAAAAAAAACCAAATTTTAATAAACTTAAAAATTGTCAAACAAACAGGCTAGTAATTGAAAAAACTTTAAAAAAAATTGACACGATATATTTAGCATGGGGATTTAATTATAAAATCTCTAGTGAGATTACTAAAATTATTAAGAATAAAAGAGTTTTTATTTTGGAATTGAGCAAAAATAACACACCAAAGCATCCACTCTATTTAAAAAATAATATTAAACCTGTTCAAATTTTTCTGTAAATGAACAAAATGATTTTTTTAAATTTGAAATCTAAATAATTATATATGAATGCATATAAAGCGAATCTGCTAAACTCTTTAACCCTAATAATTATTGGTTTTTGGGGGTATTTTGAATCATCCTCGGTAACTGCTTTAATACCTGTAGTTTTTGGCTTTGTACTGCTTGCTTGCTCAAAAGGAGTTAAAAATCAAAACAAAATAATTGCTCATGTTGCTGTACTGTTTACACTAATTATTTTACTTGCACTAGTTGGTATGAGATTGCCAAAGTCAATTGGCTCAGGTGGTATTGGTCTTGTTAGAGTGCTTGTAATGATTTCAACATCAGCGTTAGCAATGATTTATTTTGTAAAGAGTTTTATTAAAGCAAGAAAAAATAAATCTTAGTGATTTTAAAAACTACTCTCTTAAATACTGTGCGTTATCATCTCCTCTAGGGTCTGCTGCTGCTGTTAATAAATTGTCTTGATTAATATATATTGCATCAACTCTACCCAAAATCTTGTTTTTACTTGGGTCTATTTTATAGCCCATTCTTTTTAAATCTTTTATTAATTTTTCACCAAATGCGTTGGGTTCAAAAACTATATTATCTGGAAACCATTGGTGATGAAATCTAGGCGAATTCACTGCTTTCTGCACTGGCATTCCATATTCGTAAATGTTTAAAATTGTTTGTAAAACACTTGTTATTATTGTCGAACCGCCAGGGGTTCCAAGAACCAAAGACAATTTTCCATCTTTCTCTACAATTGTTGGTGTCATAGAACTTAGCATTCTTTTATTTGGTTGAACAGAGTTAACATCTCCTCCAATTAATCCATAAAGGTTTGGCTGTCCAATTTTTATACTAAAATCATCCATCTGATTGTTCAAGAAAAAACCTCCTTGTTCTACAAATAGTTTTGAACCAAAACTAGAATTTAGTGTTGTTGTTACTCCTACAGCATTTCCATAATTATCAACTATCGAATAATGAGTAGTTTCTTCACTTTCAAAAGTTGAAATATCTCCAGGATTAATACTTTCAGAAATAGATGCTTTTTCCCAACTGAAAGATTTCATTCTATTTTTTAAGTAATATTTATTGATTAAGTAATCAATTGGAACATTATTATAATCCGAGTCTCCCAAAAATTTACTTCTGTCTGAGTAAGATCTTCTTTGGGCCTCAACCAAAAGTTGGATAGCTTTAATCGAATTTTGAGGGTATTGATTTAGGTTGTAGGGTTCTATCATTGATAATATTTGTGCTAGACAAATACCCCCACTTGATGGGGGCCCCATTGAATAAATATCAAGATCTTTGTATTTGAAATAAATGGGGGTTCTCCACTTGGGAGTATAATTATTTAAATCATTAATATTTAAAATTCCACCTGATTCTTTTATGTTATTTACAATATGTTTGGCTATTTCTCCTTTATAAAATCCATCTTTACCATTTTCTTTAATTACTTCTAATGTTTTGGCTAGTGCTTCATTAATAATTCTATCTCCTTCTTTTAAATTACTTGCAAATAATGTTTTTTTCCCATTTATAGAAACAAAAAGATCCTTATATAGTTCTATATTTTTTAATTGATTTTTTGTTGGAACATAACCCTTTCTAGCCAATTGAATTGCAGGTTCGATTAATGTCTCAAAAGGTAAAGACCCAAACCTTTTATGAACTTCAAAAAGTCCTGCAATTGTTCCTGGAACTCCAACTGATAAACCGCCTATTGTACTTTTTCCCTTAATCACATTTCCATCAGAATCCAAAAACATGTCTTTATTTGATTTTTCAGGCGCTTTTTCTCTGTAATCTAATGTTCCAACCTGACCGTCACTGGTTCTGTAAATCATAAAACCGCCACCTCCAATATTTCCAGCGCTTGGGTAACAAACCGCTAAAGCTAAGTCGGTAGCTATCATGGCGTCAAAAGCATTTCCTCCTTTCTCTATGATTTTTATTCCAATTTCTGATGCTTCTTTCTTTGCAGATACAACAGCTGCGACGATTTTTTTTGGTTGTGAATTATTACACCCAAAAAGAAAAATTAATAAAAAGAATAGTAGTCTTATCATATTTAAATTTATTAATTTAAATCGATGGTAAATAAATTTATAATGAAAAGACTTTTGTTTTTGACCCTAATAACTTTAGTTTCTTGTGAAGACAAAAATAGTGCTGATGTCAATCAAAGTTCTATAACAACAAATCCAGTTTACGAGTATAATGGATTGAGCTACAATTATATTGAACTTAATTCTCCACCGTTTGACGGAACAATTTGGATAACTGGTGATATAATTACAGTTAATGAACCTAGTGTTTTTTCAAATGTTATTTTCCAAGGAAAGTCAGTAAGGACTATGTATGACAGAAGAGCGGGATGGATTACCGAAAACCCTTATATTTTTAATGCTAGTTACACTGATAATATTGAAATTGAAATTCAGATAAATCCAGAATTCACATATGAAGAGTCTTTGAACCTAGCCAATAAATACGGAAGGTCAGTAGGTCAACTTCCTAAAAGTTTAAGAACCGATGTTGAAACAATGTGGATTCATAAAGGAGAGGAGGCATGGGGTGGTGGAAATAATAACATTTTAATACATACAGGACAAGGAGAAATCTACGAAAACTGGAATGGTGGAGATATAAGCCAAGAAACCCTTATTCATGAGGGTACACACACTTCACTAGACTCGAAAATTTACGGAAAAGATGGATGGGTTAGTGCGGTTAATAACGATCAAACATATGTGTCGACATATGCAAAGGATTATCCGCAACGTGAAGACATTGCTGAACTTTTTCCTCTTTACATTGCTGTAAAGTTTTTTCCTGAAAGAATTTCTTCATACCACAGAAATTTAATATTAAGTTGCTGTATTAATAGAATAAACTATTTAGACAGCTTAGAACTAGATTTTGAAATATATAATCAATAAAAAACCCACACGAATGTGGGTTTTATTTATATGATAATATAATCAGAGATATTACTCTGCAGCAGCCATAGCAGCTTCAATTGCAGCTGTCATAGGACCAGTTTCATAAAAGTGATATTCTGCAGCAATTTTACCATCATCTCCCCATTGAAAACTTATATGAGCAGGTAATGTAATAGTTTCACCACTAAGTTTGCTTGTTGCAGTCCAAGTAAACCAAGATTGAGACCACGTTGCAGCAGGTGTAGAAGGTGTTTCAGGATAATCCGTTGTCTCCACCCAAGCAATCGGTTGATTTTCTACTTCTTCACCAAATGTCATTACTATTGGAGAAAATGTAGAATGTTGAGCTTCTAGCATGCCTACAAGCTCTTCTAGTCCAACTGGGTCAGGGCTGTTTGCATAAACCTTAAGATCTGGTGACCAAAGAGACTTCAAGCCATCCATATCATTGTTCAAATAGTTTTGAAAATGTGATTGGATTGCTTTTGACTTTTCATCGTTGAACTGAACAATTGCCATACCACTGGGTTCCATATTACAGCCTACGAAAAAGATGAGAGTAAGTGTTAATAATAATTTTTTCATTGTGTTTTTATTTTAAAATGAGATGCAAGATATAAATATGAAATTAACTGGCAATGATTTTATTTTAAATTTGTATTAAATAAGGGGATGTAGCTCAGTTGGCTAGAGCGCTTGACTGGCAGTCAAGAGGTCGGCGGTTCGAGCCCGCTCTTCTCCACTTACCTAAATCAAAAATGAAAAAAGTACTAATTTTTTTTCTTTTTCTTAACATATCATGTTCCCCATTTTACAAATATTCAACAACAAACAAAGAATTTGAAAATGAAATTGCAAATTTAGAAGCTCTTGATGTTGATCAAATTGCAGGTCAAAATGAACTTTTATTCATAGGAAGTTCTAGTATTAGAATGTGGGACAACATAAAAGAAGATATGGCTCCATTTAAATCAGTAAAAAGAGGTTATGGAGGTGCACATTATTATGACTTAATACATTTTACGAAAAGATTGGTTGTAAATCACTCGCCTAAAGCAATACTAATTTTTGTAGCAAATGATATTACAGGCTCAAATAATGAAACCAATACCATTGGTGATTTAAGCCCAAAAAAAGTTAGGAGCTTATTTAAGTTTTGTTATACTTCAATTAGGGAGGTTCATAAAAATATTCCAATATTTTTGATAGAAACAACACCTACACCGAAAAGATGGAACGTTTGGGGCCAAATTTCAAAGGCAAATGACATGCTAAAAAGGGTATGTGAACAAGAAGAAAACCTATATTTTATTAGTACTAGAAATAAATTTATTGGTGAGAATAATTTGCCAATAAAATCATTATTCCTAGATGATGAATTACACCTGAACAAAGAGGGCTATGAGTTATGGTCAAGAATTATAAAATCAAACCTATTTAAAGTTTTTATATAAAAAAATAATTCTATTTTCCTTAGTTGTATTGTTGTATGGGCCAATTATCAGCTTTTTGAAAATCCCCGTTCTTCCAATAACTTAATTCACTGTCACTAATCAAGCATTTTTGTAGCATTTTTGAAATTGCATGTCGATCTAGGTTTTGACCTATAAACACAAGCTCGATCTTTCTATCACCAAAGTCAGAATCCCAGTCAGATTCAATTTGCTCTTGATTATCAACAAAGGAAGCATAGCTAATTCTTTCATTAAATGGCATTGAGTCCCACCAAACGCCAGCTGGATCTGTCTTGATAGAACCACCTGCTGAACTCCATACCAAAGCTTGATTTGACCTTGAGGCAATCCAAAACAATCCCTTACTTCGAATAATATTTGATGGAAATTTATTGGTGACAAAATCCAAAAAACGTTCTGGATGAAATGGTTTTTTACTTCTAAAAACGAATGAACCAATTCCGTATTCATCCGTTTCAGGGATATGCTCATTTTCAAGTTCCTTTATCCACCCTGCAGATTCTTCAGCTTTTACAAAATCAAATGTCTTAGTATTTATTACTTCATTCAAATTAACTTTTGAATGATTGGTAGGAATAATTTTAGCTTCAGGATTTAATTTGTGAATTATTTCAGAAAGTTTTTGCAACTCGGACTGATTAATCAAATCTGTTTTATTTAGAAGAATAACATTTGCAAATTCAACTTGATCGGTTAAAAGGTTGACTATTGTTCTTTCGTCTCCTTCAATATCTGTCAAATTACGGTCAGTCAAATATTGATTACTAGAAAAATCCTTTAAAAAATTAAAGCTATCCACAACTGTTACCATTGTATCAACATAGCTAAATTTACTTAAATCAATACTGCCATCCTCGCTCTCAAAACTAAATGTTTGAGCTACTGGGATAGGTTCTGAAATTCCTGTACTTTCTATGATTAAATAGTCAAACCTTTGTTCTTTGGCTAATTTCTCAACTTCAATCATCAAATCCTCACGCAGTGTACAACATATACAACCATTACTCATTTCAACTAATCTTTCCTCAGTTCTTGAAAGTGTATTTTCACTCTTAACCAAATCGGCATCAACATTAACTTCACTCATGTCGTTAACAATTACAGCTACTTTTAATCCTTGCTTATTGTGTAATATGTGGTTTAACAAAGTTGTTTTTCCAGAGCCTAAAAAACCACTAAGAACAGTTACAGGTAGTTTCCTCATAAAAATTTTTTTGTAAAAATATTTTATAAATCATATAGAATCAATATATATTAGAAAGCTTTAATAATAAAAGAAATTATTAAAATATTAATCTATTTTTTAATAACCTTATATAAAAATCTTTCGTTTGTTTCTTCATCTAAAGCATTAATTATATAGGATACATTATAAATTAAACATCAATAGATTTTTTTTCATAATTATCGTAGAGATATAATGGTAATGCTAAGGAAAATCCAACCAAAAATAGCGAAGCTAAATATTTAAAAAATTGTCTAATGTTAATTGCCTTTAATTTTAATTTATATATAATGTATATCAAAAAAGTAGTAGCAGCTACTGCCAAATCTGCATTTAAAATTTTCATAGCATAATTTAAGTTAATCTGTTCAAAAAAAAGTAATGTTGACCACTCCCAGTTATTAACTTCAATAAACTTGTATATATTATAATAAGGGAGCGCAATTCCTAGAAAACACATTAATGCAAATATTTTTTTCATTTTTTTTATTTTATTAATTAAAAATAATAAAAGCAAAAAATAATTGATTAAAACAAAAAAACTTTTTAGTTAATGTTAAATATTAATTAGCTGTTTTAATAACTTTAAAAAAGCTAAAAAATATATTTACTATCAAAACATATATTTATTTAACATTCATTTTTAACTTTTCTTTTGTAGCCTCACAGATTGTTCCTAGTAATAGCTCCTACAACGAAAATATTATATGGCAAAATGTTTATACAGATGGAAATGCAGGAAAAGTCAACAGAGGTGTTGTTGACTCCCAAGGAAATGCTGCAGTTATATTTATGCCTGATAATGAATCTCGCATTCATAAAATAAATGGTAATAATGGAGAATTAATTTGGTCCACAACAATTGAAAATACAGTTGGTTTCGGGATTTCAGAAATTAATGACAACAATAGAATTGATTATATTGTTTGTGGTGGAATAGGTTCTTCGCAAGAAAGATGGATTGCTAGATTGAATGGAGAAAACGGTTCAATTGTGTGGAATAGAACATATAACATTAATCAAGGAAATAATATGTTTGATGGAGTTAGAACAACAATTGTTGGTAGTGACGGATATATTTATGGTTCGGGTTTTGTGGGAGGTGATGAATCAAACACAATTTTTGTGGTGTATGGAGGAAGTGCAATGGTAATAAAAGTAAATCCGGATAACGGAAATGAAGTTTGGACACACATCAATGACCAGACAGAGTATGCCATGTCAATGGTTGAATCATCAAATGGGAGTTTTTTTTATGGATCGACCAATTATGATGAAAATTTAACTCTTACCAAAATTAATAGCAATGGAACTGAAACTTGGACAAGACAACTAGCAGGAACAGATTCCGTAATACCTGCTGATTTAGACATAACAAACGAGGATATAATTTTTTATGGAGGCCATTCATACAGAGATGGTAACGGCGAACCATTTGACTACACTTCCATAAGAGTAGACTTAGAAGGAAATATTGATTGGATAAAAAATTATGCAGGATGTAAATGGTGATTCAACATCTAATTTAAAATTTGACATAATAAAAAGTTGATCCCATAATTTATGTTGGAAATCAGGAACATCTCTTAAATGG
>PKDV01000031.1 GCA_002862715.1 Flavobacteriaceae bacterium
GTTATTGATCCAACGAGATATATGGCTGATATTGATCTTTCAAACAATGTTTTCGAAAATTAAAAACGAGGTTGTTTCTCTAAAAGGAAACAAAAAGATTGAAGATTTATTCAATTCTTCTAGTTCCTTCAATGCTTCTTTTTTAAAACTTTTTTGTTACAAAAAAAAATCGGGTTTTCTTGAGATTGGTTTTGGTGTTTCTAAAAGTCGTTTTCCTAAAGCAGTTGATAGAAATAATATTAAAAGAAAAATGAGAGAACAGTTCAAAAAAATTAGAAATGAAGATTCTTATGAAGTTTTTTTTGGTACAGGTTTTTTTATTTATACTGGTAAAAAAAATCCAGATTTTTCTTCGTTGGAAGTTCCTATGAAACAATTAATTACTTTTTGGAAGTCCTTGAATTCAAATACATAGGAATATGAATGATTCCGTCTTCTAAATATTTTTTCCCTTTTTTTATAAAACCTAGTGATTCATAAAAATCTTTTAAATAAGACTGTGCTGAAATGAAAATTACTTTTTCTTTTGAAATAATATTTATACTTCTTCTCATAATTTCCCTTCCTATTCCTTTATTTCTAAATTCTTTTTTTACTACTAATCTTCCTATTACGTTAGGATCTTCATTTAAAAAAACTCTTGTATAACAAACAATTTTATTATTAATTTTTCCAAAATAATGTTTAGAAAATATATCCTTATTATCTATATCCTGGTATGGACATTCTTGCTCAACAATAAATATTTCTGATCTTAGTCTTAATATTTCATAAAGTTCTTGCTTATTTAATTCTTCCCACTTCTTAATCTTCCAAACTATAGACATTTATTAATTTTATTAATTCTTTTTTTGTGTCTTCCTCCTTCAAAATCAGTTTCTAAAAAAATCTTTACTATTTCCAATGCTTCTTCTTTTTTTATAAATCTGGCAGGTATGCTTAGTATATTAGCATTATTATGTTTTCTTGCCAGCTCACAAATCTCTTTATTCCATGCTATTGCTGATCTCACATTTTTATATTTGTTTGCAGTCATACTTGCTCCATTCCCGCTTCCACAAATTATAATTCCAATATCTGCTTTGTTTATTTCTACATCTTTAGCAACGGGATGAATAAAATCTGGATAATCAACACTTTCACTTGAATTAGTTCCATAATTTTTTACTTTATATTCTTGTAATTCTTTTAAAATGTTTTGTTTTAATTCAACTCCTGCGTGATCATTTCCTATTGATATGTTCATTTCTTTTTAATTTACTGTTGAATACTTTTAATAATTTGTATTAAATATTAAATTGTTAAATTTTCTTATAATTCTTATTTTTTTTTTACTTTATTTAAAAAGTATATTAACATTTTTTATATAATATATTAACATTTTTTCTTT
Organism: Flavobacteriaceae bacterium; assembly: GCA_002862715.1. Taxonomy (GTDB): domain Bacteria; phylum Bacteroidota; class Bacteroidia; order Flavobacteriales; family Flavobacteriaceae. The sequence continues at coordinate 1,391 of PKDV01000031.1, forward strand.
TATTTTTTTTTCATAAGTTATTATAATACAATTATATACTTATTTTTTTAACTATAAATGTTGTTTATTAACATACAATAATCATTATTATATATAATAAATTTATTTTAAATATTATTATTTAATAATATTAGATAAGGTTAATATCTTTTTCTACTCTTTTTACTATTACATTTGTATGATGAAGAAAAATAAAAATTCTTCTAAAGCAATTTTTTCTATTGTAGGTTTTTTAGATCGTTTTCCTAAAAGATGTTTTAATTACAAACAAATATGTAAGCAGTTAGGAGTTGTAGATGCAAGTGGTAAAAATCACGTTATAAAAACCTTAAAAAAATTGAATGAAAGAAAAATTATAAATGAAGTAAGAAAAGGATACTTTCAATCAATAAGCAGTAAATCAATAAATAAAGGAATCTTCATAATTCACAGAGGAAAAACATCTATAATTTTATGTGAAGATGAAAAAGAAATAGTTGTTTCTTCTACACAAAGACATAAAGCTTTTTCTGGAGATTTGGTTTCTTATTATACATATCCATCAAGAGGAAGAAGAAAAGAAGAAGCAAAGATTATTGAAATAATTGAAAGGAAAACCACAACTTTTGTTGGTACCCTTAAAATTTTAAATAATACAAGATTTGTAATAGTATCAAAAAGAAAAGCTAATGTAGATTTTTACATTAAAAATGACAATAGCAATGCAAAAAATGGAGATAGAGTTGTAATAGAATTGATTGAATGGAAAGATACAAAATCACCACAAGCAAAGATTATAGATATATTAGGAAAACCCGGAGAAAATGAAACGGAAATACACACGATACTTTCTGAATATGGATTAACTTATTATTTTGATGATCAAGTAGAAAAAGAACTAGATAAGATTGAGGAAAATATATCAAAGGTAGAAGAAAGAAAAAGGGAGGATTTTAGAAAAAAAACAACGTTCACAATAGATCCAAAAGATGCAAAAGATTTTGATGATGCTATTTCTTTTGATATAACAAGCGAAGGATATGAAGTAGGTATACATATAGCAGATGTATCACATTATGTAAAACCAAACACAAAATTAGATACAGAAGCATATAACAGAGGAACATCTGTTTATTTAGTAGATAGAGTTGTTCCTATGCTTCCAGAAAAACTTTCAAATAATATATGTTCTCTTAGACCAAAAGAAGATAAATTAACATTCTCAGCAGTATTTACTCTAGATATTAATGGAAAAATATTAAAACAAAAATTCTGTAGAACTATAATTAATTCAGATTATAGATTATCGTATGAAGAAGCGCAACATATAATTGAAAATAAACAAGAAATTATTCCTCAAGAGTTAACTATTGATAAAAAAGAAAAAAAAATTGAACGTAATTTAATAGAAGCTATTACCACAATACATATAATTTCTAAAAAGCTAAGAAAAGAAAGATTAAAAAAAGGAGCAATTTTATTTGATAAGGAGGAAATTAAATTTTTATTAGATAAACACAAAAACCCAATTCAGGTTTATATAAAATCAAGTAAAGACTCAAATAAATTAATTGAAGAGTTTATGCTTTTGGCAAATAAAAAAGTTTCAGAATTTATATCAAAAAAAGACAATAAGAAAACTTTTGTTTTTAGAATTCATGAAGAACCACAACAAGAAAAAATTATAGAATTAAAAAAAATATCGAAAAAATTTGGTTACGATTTAAACATTAAAAATAAACAGAAGACATTAGAATCTATAAATAAACTTTTAAAAGAAATAAAAGGGAAAAAAGAGCAAAATTTTTTAGATACTTTGGCTATTAGAAGCATGAGTAAAGCTATATATAGTACCAATAATATAGGACATTATGGTTTATCTTTTGATTATTATACTCATTTCACTTCACCTATACGAAGGTATCCAGATATTATAGCCCATAGACTGCTTCAACATTATTTAGATAGAAAAAAGTCTACTGATAAAAACCAAATCGAAGAAAAAATGAAGCATTGCACTGTTAAAGAAATATTAGCAACAAAAGCTGAAAGACAATCTATAAAATTTATGCAAGCAGTGTATATAAGTAAAGAAATAGGAAATATTTTTAAAGGTGTTATCTCAGGAGTTGTAGAAAGGGGAATATATGTTGAAATAAATAAAAATAAATGTGAAGGAATGGTAAATATTAGAAATTTTCCTAAGGGATATTTTTTATATAACGAGTCAAATTATTCTTTTGAAGATGAACAACAAAAACTAATTTTTCAGTTAGGAGATAGTGTATTTATAGAAGTAATAAATGTAGATATTATAAAGAGACACATTGATTTTAAATTGATAGGACACTCTTAATATTCATTATATTTGAAAAAAAAAAATGAGATTTATTTTAATTTTTCTTTTATTTCCAATCTTTTCGTATTCACAAGCCGTAAAAATTGGAGAATTTAATAAGGTTAAAGTTTATGATGGAATTAGAGTAACGATAATTCCATCAGAATCTGATTCATTGTTAATTGAAGGAAAAAATAAAGAACATGTTTCTATTAAACTTAAAAATGGTTCTTTACAAATTAGGATGGATATTAAAAAAATGTTTAGTGGATTTAATACCACTGTTGCGCTTTTTAATTCTTCTCCAATAGAAGAAATAGATGCAAATCAAGGCTCTTTTATTTCTTGTCAAGATGTTTTGTTTCAACCAAGTATTACTTTAAAAGCTCAGGAAGGAGCTGAAATAGAAGCTATTTTAGATGTACAAAAAGTTACTACAAAAATAATTTCAGGAGGAATAATAAACATAAAAGGATCGGCAGTTACACAAAACCATAAGGTAAGTGCGGGAGGAGTTTTAGAAGCATCTACACTTGAGTCTGAACAGGTTGTTATAAAGGTTGCTGCCGGGGGAAGAGCATCAGTAAAATCGTCTGAACTAGCTGAAGCTAAGGTTAGTTTTGGAGGATCAGTTGTAATTCACGGAAAACCAGTTAAAATTGAAAAGAGAATTTCTGTAGGGGGAAGAATTGAACAAAAAGAGTAGAAAAAATAAATTGAATATATAATTTATTCTAACTTTAGTAGATGTTAGAAATATTACCGGCAATTCCTCTCGGAATGTTACTTTCGTTTTCTTTTGGGCCATTATTTTTTATTCTACTTGAAACAAGCATTTCTAAAGGGATTAAGCAAGCTTTTTTTATTGATGTAGGGGTAGTAATTTCAGATGTTACATTCTTTTCAGTAGCTTATTTTGGAGCAAGTAAAATAATAACAGAGGAAAATCAACCCGCTCTCTTTGTGTTAGGAGGAGTACTTTTAGCTTCGTATGGATTAGTTTCTTATTTTAAAACTTTCCAGAAAAGAAAAAAACATCAAAAAGGTAAGGTTAGAATAATAGAAACACCCAGATTTATTTCGTTAGCATCAAAAGGGTTTTTGTTAAATATAATTAATGTTGCAATTTTATTTTTTTGGACAGGGGTTTTATTTGTAATTGGACCAAAATTTGAAATGAACCCAACAAAAATTTGGATATTCTTTATAACAACAGTTTCTACTTATATTGTTGTAAACCTTACAAAATATTATTTTGCAAACAAACTAAAATCGAAACTAACAGACAGAACGTTGTATAAAATTAAGCAAACATTGAATGTGTTTATTTTTATTTTTGGTTCATATTTAGTATTTGAAGGCTTCAGTTTTACATCAATCGCACTTGGATGAGGCACCGAGCGGATTCGAACCGCTGTACAAGCTTTTGCAGAGCTCTGCCTAGCCACTCGGCCACGGTGCCAAAGAAAATCAAAAATAGTGTTTTTTAACCTACGCTTCTTTTCAATTCTAAAGAAACAGAATTAACATTTCCACCAATTGGGGGATTAATTTTGGAAATCTTAACACAAACTGTCTTTACAATAGACGAGCCAGAAAAAACAGAATTTATAATTCTTTCAGCAACAACTTCAAGAAGTTTTGAACGCACATTCATTTCTTTCTTAATACAACTCAAAAGAAAAACATAATCAACGGTATCTTTCAAAGAGTCATTTTTTTTAGCCATGTTTAGATTCGCTTCAACCCACATATCTACACGGTAATCACTCCCAATTATAGCTTCCTCACTTAAACAACCGTGATATGCATAAATACGAACATCGTTTAAATAAATTTTATCCATATATATCAAATATAAAAAAACAGGTTACAATATTCTTAATTGGTTAAATTTGTATGAAAAGAAGAAAAGTGTCTTCAAAAAACTTTATAGAACATATTATAGACGAAGACTTAGAAAAAGGGTTTGATAAAAAAAAACTTAAATTCCGTTTTCCACCAGAACCCAACGGTTATTTACATATTGGGCATGTTAAAGCAATCTGCTTAAACTTTGAGCTCGGAAAAAAATATAACGCACCAGTAAATTTAAGATTTGACGACACCAACCCTGTTAAAGAGAACAAAATATTTGTAGAAGCAATTAAAGACGATATTTCGTGGCTTCAGTATAAGTGGGAAGAGGAAAAGTATGCATCAGATTATTTTCAACAGCTTTATTTGTGGGCATTAGAACTTATAAAAAAAGGAAAAGCGTATGTAGACAATCAATCAACAGAACAGATTGCGTTACAAAAAGGTACACCAACAAGACCAGGACAAAATAGCCCTTCTAGAAATCAGTCACCTGACAAAGCGCTTTCTCTTTTCATTGAAATGAAAGAGGGGAAGCATCCAGAAGGATCAATGGTATTAAGGTTCAAAGGAAATATGTCTTCTTCAAATATGTTGATGAGAGACCCAGTTCTCTACAGAATTTTAAAAAAGCCACACCACAGAACAAAAGATAAATGGTGTATTTATCCAATGTATGATTGGGCACATGGTCAATCAGATTATATTGAAGAAATATCACACTCATTATGTACTTTAGAGTTCTTACCTCATAGAGAACTCTATAATGAATATTTAAACTTTGTATATACAAAAGGAACAAAACCAAAACAAAGAGAGTTTTCAAGATTAAACCTAAGTTACACTGTTACTAGTAAAAGGAAGCTACAAAAGTTAGTAGAAAACAGTTTTGTAGAAGGCTGGGACGACCCAAGAATGCCGACAATTAGCGGTTTGAGAAGAAGAGGATATACACCGACAGCATTAATAAATTTTGCAAAAGCAGTAGGTGTAGCTAAGAGAGACAATGTTATTGACGCATCATTTCTTGAATTCTGTGCAAGGGAAGATTTAAATAAAAAATCAAGAAGAGTAATGGTGGTATTAGACCCAATAAAAGTGATAATAACCAATTACCCAGAAAATAAAAACGAAACATTATTAACAGAAAACAACCCAGAAGACAGTGAAGCAGGAGAAAGAGAAATACACTTTAGTAAAGAATTATTTATTGAGAGAAATGATTTTAGAGAAACAGCAAATCGAAAGTTTTTTAGATTAAAACTAGGGGGAGAAGTTAGATTAAAAAGTGCATATATTATTAAAGCTCAAAGCCTAAAAAAGAACGATAAAGGTGAGATAGACACTGTTTACTGTACTTACGACCCATTAAGCCTGAGCGGTAGTGGAACTGAGGAAAGCCAAAGAAAAGTTAAAGGGACATTACATTGGGTGTCACAAAAAAAATATGTCAAAATAAAAGTTAACCAATACGACAGACTTTTCACAAACCCAAACCCAGACTCTGACAAAGAGCAAGATTTCACAAAACATATAAACCCTCATTCCTTAATAACAAACAATGCTTTTGCAGAAATTTCACTAAAGAAAGCAGAACGAGGGACAATTTTTCAGTTTCAAAGGCAAGGATATTTTATTTGCGACAAAAAAAGTACAGATAAAATAAAAATTTTTAACAAAACAGTTTCTTTAAGGGACACATGGACGAAAAATGAAGCGAGACCTAAGAATTCTCTTCATCAGTAGAATTATCAGTGTCGACTTTTTTCTTTTTAGAACCTTTCATCGCCTCACCAATTTGATTACTTGCTGTAAACGACGCTACCATATTGTTTAGCATGTCAGCTCCTGCCTGAGGAGAGTTAGGTAATAGTATTAAATTACTGTTTGTCTCCTCTCCAATTGATTGAAGAGTATCGTAGTGCTGTGTAACTACAATTAATGCGGACGCTTCTTGAGAGTTAATACCCACTTTGTTTAATACTTCTACAGACTCTTCGAGACCCCGTGCAATTTCCCTTCTTTGATCTGCAATTCCTTGACCCTGAAGACGTTTAGATTCAGCTTCGGCCTTTGCTTTTTCTACAATTAAGATTCTTGCCGCATCACCTTCAAATTGAGCAGCAATTTTTTCTCTTTCTGCAGCATTAATTCTATTCATTGCTTCTTTGACCTGTAAATCTGGATCAATATCTGTTACTAACGTTTTAATTATATCATATCCATAATTTATCATCGCGTCGTTGAGTTCTGACTTTACAGCAATAGCGACATCGTCTTTCTTTTCAAAAACATCGTCAAGTTTCATTTTTGGAACCTCTGCTCTGACTACATCAAACACATAAGATGTTATTTGATCGTGAGGATAATCAAGCTTATAAAAAGCATCATAAACCTTATCTTTTATAACCATATATTGGACTGAGACTTTGATTTTAACAAAAACATCATCTTTTGTTTTTGTCTCGACAATAACATCAAGTTGTTGGATTTTTAAACTTAATCTTCCTGCAATACTATCTACTATTGGAATTCTAAGCTGTAGTCCAGATTGTCTTATACTTTGAAACTTACCAAAACGTTCAATTACAGCAGCAGATTGCTGCTTTACAATAAAAAACGCAGCACCAATTAAAAGTAATATTAGGGAAAATAAAACATATGTAACAATCATAATTATTAAATTAATTTAATACAATAATAAATATTTTATTCTTTTAATCTGCTTAATAGATTGTTAATTCTCTTCATGGATTCTTCTTTTCCTATTATGCTTAGTATTTCAAAAACACTTACACCGGCAAACCTACCAACTAGGGCTAAACGAATAGTGGAAAGAATCAGGTTTTTTTTCATATTTTGATCTTCTGCAACAAAATCCACAGCTTTTTCCCAGCTAACCCCTAGGTTTTTACTCACGTAACCGTTAATAGAGATTAATGCAGACACAGCAGAAGCTTTTTCTAATCGTTTTAGATTTTTTGTATTGTAATTTTCTGGACTCTCGTAAAAATAACACGCCTCATCCCAGACGTCACTTAGCAAATAAACTCTCTCTTTTATTAAGTTAGCTACGCGCTGAGGAACAACCTGGCTGTTATAAATCTCTCTTTTCTCAAGCTCATTCAGAAGTTTTTCTTTTATTGTATTATTTGATTTTCTTTGAATATGCTTGTGGTTAAACCAACGACATCTTTCTATGTCTAGCTTGCTCCCTGAAGGAGAAACGTCGTCAATGGAAAAAAGACCTTCTAGATCTTTTAGCGTAAACACCTCTTTATCTCCACCAGGATTCCATCCCAGCAAAGCCAAGTAATTTATTATAGCTTCAGGCAGATACCCGTCCCTTTCAAAACTCATACTTTTTTTACCCCAATCGACAACAAACACGGGGAAACCGAACTTTTCTCCATCTCTTTTTGACAGCTTTCCTTTCCCATACGGTTTTAGTATTAAAGGAAGATGGACAAACACTGGACGTTTCCACCCAAACGCATCATATAGCTGGCAATGAAACCCAAGTGAAGGCAACCACTCCTCTCCCCTAATAACGTGAGAAATTTCCATTAAACAATCATCAACCACATTTGCCAAATGATAGGTTGGAGTTCTGTCTCCCTTTAGTAAAATTTTATCACTCTCCAGGGACTTATCAAAAGTTATTTGTCCACGAACAACATCATTAACCGTAATAGTTTTTTCATCTCCTTTTGCATAGCTTTTAAAACGAACAACATAGTTTGTTCCGACATTAAGCTCCTTTTCAACGTCTTTGCTTGACATGTTAAGACTGTTTCTAAAGTTTTTGCGATTACGCCAGTTGTACAGAAACGCTTCCCCCTTTTTTTCTTGTGCCAAGCGCGCTCTTTTTAAATCATCTTCGGAATCAAACGCAAGGTAAGCTTTCTTTTGAGAGATTAAAGCATCTATGTGCTTGATATACAGACTATTACGATCGCTTTGTCTGTATGGCCCAAATAAACCACCCTTGACAGGACCTTCGTCAATTGAAATGTTTAGCCACTTTAAGGATTCTCTTATATGATTTTCTGCACCATCAACAGACCTCAACATATCTGTGTCTTCAATCCGCAATATAAATTTACCGTTATTTTTTTTTGCGAAAAGATAGTTATATAATGCTGTACGAATCCCTCCAATGTGAAGTGGTCCAGTAGGACTAGGAGCGAAGCGAACACGAACTTTCATTTTTCAAAGATATATAATAGCTTATGTATTTGAATATATTTGTGCTGTGCATTTAGAAGTAGATTTTATTTTTAATACTAAATACAAAATTAATGATTGTGGCTTGTACAAAGCATGGATAAAAAAATGTGCTTGTCATTACGGGTTGTCCTCATGTAGGCTTGTTTATTCTTTTATGAACGACAACAGTCTTTTAGAGCTCAACCAAAAACACCTTTCACACGACGCCTACACTGATATAATTACCTTTTGTTCAAGTGAAGGAAAAAATGTGATTGCAGATATAGCCATTTCAACGGAAAGAGCAGGTGAAAACGCACACAAATACAACGTTCTTTTCGAAAATGAAATATTAAGACTTATGGCCCATGGGCTATTACACTGTGTAGGGTTTAAGGATAAAAACAAAGTGGATAAACGCAGGATGACTGCCGAAGAGAATAAGCTTATAAAAATGTTTCACGTGGAACAAAAAGCAAGACTAGATGTTTAAAAAAACCTATGATGTTATTGTGGTTGGTGGCGGTCATGCTGGTTCTGAAGCTGCAGCTGCTGCAGCAACAATGGGGAGCAAGGTGCTTCTTATCACAATGAACTTACAAAATATTGGACAGATGTCATGCAATCCAGCAATGGGAGGGATTGCAAAAGGACAAATTATACGCGAGATTGACGCTTTAGGAGGAATTAGCGGAATTGTTTCAGACCTCTCAGCTGTTCAATATAAGATGCTTAATAAATCTAAAGGCCCTGCAATGTGGAGCCCGCGTGTTCAGTCTGATAGAATGTTATTTGCTTCGTGTTGGCGAATAAAGCTTGAAAAAATTGAAAACATCGATTTTTATCAAGACACAGTTTCTTCCCTTTTATTTATTAAAAACAAGCTTTCCGGGGTAAAAACAACACTAGGTGTAAAAATTATGTCAAAATCTGTTATACTTACAAGCGGAACATTTCTTAACGGATTAATTCATATTGGAGAAAAGCAGTTTGGTGGAGGAAGGGCTGGAGAGCGCGCAACATTTGGCATCACAGAGCAACTTAACTGCCTTGGTTTCAAATCAGGAAGAATGAAAACAGGCACACCCCCTAGAGTGGACGCTAGATCGTTAGATCTAAAAAAAATGATTGAACAACCTGGAGATAAAACCCCTAGAACATTTTCTTATTTGAGCTCTGTCAAACCCCTAAAAAAACAGCTTTCTTGTTACATGACTTATACAAATCCTCAGGTTCATGATTTGCTCCGTCAAGGCTTTGATAGGTCACCAATGTTTAATGGTAGAATAAAGAGCGTAGGACCAAGATATTGCCCTTCAGTTGAAGATAAGATTAACAGGTTTAAAGAAAAGGAAAGACATCAAATCTTTGTTGAGCCGGAAGGCTGGAACACAGTAGAGTCTTATGTTAATGGGTTTTCTACATCACTTCCTGAAGAAATACAGCACAAAGCTCTTAGGGCAGTAAAGGGTTTTGAAAATGTGCGCTTCTTTAGACCTGGTTATGCAATTGAATATGACTATTTTCCACCAACACAACTAAAACATACACTTGAAACAAAAGACATTAAAGGCCTTTTCTTTGCCGGACAAATTAACGGAACAACCGGTTATGAAGAAGCAGCGTGCCAAGGAATAATCGCGGGGATTAATTCCCACAATTATGTGGAAGAAAAAGAAGACTTTGTTCTTTCTCGTGATGAAGCTTACATAGGAGTTTTAATTGACGATCTAATAACCAAAGGAACCGACGAACCATACAGAATGTTTACTTCACGCGCTGAATATAGAATGCTTTTACGTCAAGACAATGCCGATGAAAGGCTAACACCAAAGGGCCATAAAATTGGCCTTGCCAGCAAAGAAAGGTTCAATGAGATGGATGAGAGGATAAGGGAATCCAAAAAGATTCAAAGATTTTTTTCCAAGACAAGCATTAAACCAAATGAGATAAACCACATACTTGAATTAAAATCATCAGCTCCAATAAAGCAGCCGGTAAAAATGCTAAAGGTTTTATCTCGCCCAGGCATTAAAATTGCTGATTTTATGAATGTTTCAGGTGTGAAAGAGCTTTTAAAAACAAAAGTAGATTTCAACGATGTTGTTGAAAAAGCAGAGATAGAAATAAAGTATTCGGGTTATATTAATAAAGAAAAAGCACAAGCAGAAAAATTAAAACACTTGGGCCACATAAAAATTCCTGAAGACTTTTCTTATCACAAGCTAGCGTCCCTTTCATTTGAAGCTAAGCAAAAACTGACTAAAATAAAACCCAAATCGATAGACCAAGCCTCCAGAGTTAGCGGTGTTTCTCCTAGCGATATTTCTGTTCTTTTGGTATATATGGGTCGCTAAAAGTTCCACGTGAAACAATATATTATAATTGACCACCAATGCTCTAAAGAAAAATTCCAAATTAGGAAGGATAAAACAACAGGAGCATGGAAGACGTGCCCACAAATAAGTAAAAAGCATGCCTCCAAATATTATAAACGCCAGAGCTATATGCCCTATAAAACAAAACCAAAATCTCTTTTTGATGTTATTTATGGCTTAGCAAGAAAAAGGAATAACAGTCTTAAAATAAGACATATAAACAAAAGAAAAAGCAAAGGAAACATGTTGGATTATGGCGCAGGGGTAGGCTCTTTTGCAGACCACGCCAAAAGGAAGGGATGGAGCGTAGAAGCCTTTGAAACAGACACAGATTGCAAAAAAACACTTAAAGAAAGAAAAATTACAATAGTTGATGAGAAGTTTTGTAAAAACAGATATGATGTCATAACCATGTGGCACGTTTTAGAACATTTACAGAACCCTAAAAAGATACTGGAGAAGCTATACAATTCGCTTAAGCCAACCGGCAGAGTTTTTATAGCTATACCGAATCACTCATCATGGGACGCACAGCACTACAAGGAGAACTGGGCCGCATTCGATGTTCCTAGGCACATATGGCACTACAATAAAAATTCATTTCATAAACTCATTAAACAAACGGGCTTTACAATTGAAAAAACCTCTCCAATGCTCATAGACGCATTTTATATTTCAATCATTTCAGAAAAGCACTGTAAAAGCAATTTTCCATATCTAAAGGGAACAATTAAAGGACTTTACTCAAACTTAAAAGGCATGATGAACAACAACACGTCTTCTTTGTTGTTTTGTTTAAAAAAACAAATTTAAGGCCGTTTAAGAGCCGTTCATTTAAAAAAGGAGGGTAAACTTAAAAAAAAGAAAAACCGCAGCAAAAAACACGTACGTATGCGTTTATTTTTTCACTTTAAACAAAAGTCTAGTAAGCTTAAAAGACAAATCACTAAAAATCATTTTAGGATTACCGTTTCGATTTAATTCACTGGCACTTCTTTCTAATTCAGAAACAATCAAAAGAATATTTTGTCCATGCACAAAGTTTGAAAAAGAATCAATGTCAAATTTAGAGAAAGGCACAATAAGATTAGACGTAATTTTATAATGTGTCATGACAGCGGATCGAAAAAATAAAATAGAAAAAGAGATAAATCTTTTCTGAAACTCAATATTACGGGAAGCTAATTTCTGACTCCAAGAGCTAAGTTTCAAAACAATATTTTTGTTTTTTTTTGCGGCAAACGCAAGCCTAACCCACTCAATAAAAAGAAGTTCAAGGCTTTCCTGAAACTCAGAGTCAACGTTAAGCTTGTTAGCTAAACCAATATTTCCTTTTGCATATGAAACAATAGAACTAGCACGACTCTTTTCCACGCCTAATGATTTGACATAGGAAGCCATTTTATTGTCTGACAAAGGACGAAATTTAATTTTTTGACACCTAGACAAAATTGTTGGCAATATTTTCTTTTCATTGTCTGTAAGTAAAAGAAAAAGAGTCTTTTCTCTAGGCTCTTCAATACTTTTTAATAATTTATTTGAGGCTGACAAAGTCATTGTTTCAGCATGCCACACAATTACACACTTCCAACCACCATAAAAAGATTTGAGGGCTATACTTTTAATAAATTCGTCAGAGTCTTTAACGCCGATTACAGGTTTTTTGTTTTCAATTCCCGCAAATTCACACCAATCATCAAGACTTTGATAACCCCCCTTTTTTATGAATTCATGCCAAAGGAGTAAAAAATTTTGCGGCGATTTTGATTTTGAATTTATGGAGTTTGGAAAAAAAAAATGAATGTCTGGGTGAACAATAGAATCATTTATTGTACTTTCTTCAGACTTAAATGAACCGGACTTTCCAACAACCTTAAGAGCATACGAAATTGCAATTAAAAGCAAACCACAACCATCTTCTCCTATAAACACCTGAGAATGAGGGGTTTGCCTTTTTTTTAAGGAGTGTTCTAATAAACGGATTTCTTCTTCTTGACCTAATACGTTACAAAAACTCACACATAAATATACAATTTGATTGAATAAAAAGACACAGTCACTAAAATCAATTCATGTTGTATTTTTGGGGGTAGGAAAAAATGAGAACACTAAAAAAAACTTCGTTTAGTAATGAGACAGCATTGATTCGAGTTGATTTTAACGTACCAATTGACAACGGGGAAATTACAGACAACTCAAGAATAGTCGGAGCATCAAAAACGATAAAATACATCTTAAACGAGGGCGGATCCTGTGTTTTAATGTCCCACTTAGGACGACCAAGTGGAGCTGACAAAAAGCATTCTTTAAAAAACATCGTGAATGAGATATCTAAACTACTTCATGTAGAAGTGATGTTTTGTGATGAAACCATAGGTAAAAAAGCTCAAAGAATGGTTTTAAACTTAAAGCCAGGGCAGGTCTTGCTTTTAGAAAACTTAAGGTTTCATGAAGGAGAAACCAGCGGCGATAATGACTTCGCTAAAGAGCTATCTAAGCTAGGAACAATATATGTAAACGATGCTTTTGGCACAGCTCACAGAAAACACGCATCTACATCAACAGTGGTAAAATTCTTTGGAAACAAAAAGTGTTTTGGATTCCTTTTAGAAAAAGAAATAGAATCCTTAAATAGAATTATAAAAGAAGGAAAACCGCCAGTAACAGCAATTTTAGGTGGATCAAAAGTATCAAGTAAAATCTCCATAATTCATAATATTTTACCCAAAATAAACAACCTTATCATTGGTGGAGGAATGTCTTTCACTTTTATAAAGGCAAAAGGAGGTAATATTGGAAAATCAATTTGTGAAACAGAAAAAATAAGCACCGCAATTGCAATAATGAAAACAGCACAAGAAAAAGGAGTTCAAATTTATTTACCCGTTGATGTTAGGGCAGGACAGAAATTCACAAACAACACCAAGGTTAAAAAGTTTGATATATATAATATTGAGGAAAATTGGGAAGGCATGGACGCTGGACCGGAAACAGAAAAAATCTTTCATAAAGTAATAATGAACTCTAAAACAATACTTTGGAATGGCCCAATTGGAGTCTTTGAGTTTAAAAAATTCTCTAGAGGAACAAAAGCTGTCGGAAAAAGCATTATAGAAGCAACCAAAAAGGGAGCTTTTTCTTTGGTAGGTGGAGGGGACTCCGTAGCCGCTGCTAAAGCTTTTGGGTTTGATAAACATGTAAGCTACGTGTCAACTGGTGGTGGAGCTATGCTAGAGTCACTAGAGGGAAAAACATTACCAGGCATCAAATCAATTATAGAATGATGCACAATCACCACATATTAAAAATAATCCTTTCAATATTTCTTTTTTTTAGCTGTGAAAGGGAAAGCAAGCCTTTAATAAAAAAGTCTAACGGCAACATAAACTCAATTACCGTGGTCATAGAAAATAATCTTTGGAACAATGATGTTGGAGACGCAATAAGAGCTGGATTTGCATATCCTGCAGAAGGACTTCCTCAGCAGGAGCCATTGTTTGATTTAAAACAAATGCCCCCATCGGTCTTTAGTGGCTTTGCCCGCTCAAGCCGAACAATTTTGTGGGTTGGCTTAAGTGAAAAAGTAATAATAAGAACAGACACAAACAGGTATGCAACACCTCAAACAATGGCCGTTTTAACAGCACCGGAAAAAGAAACCTTAATAGAAATTATAATATCTCAATCAACACAAATCATAAAAAAACTCAAAAACCAAGAAATATTAGAAAGACAAAGAAGAACCAAAAAATCGATTTTAAAGCAAGAAGAAACAAGAAACATTTTTAGAGTAGAAATGGAGATACCGTCCGCGTATTCCTTGTTCAAGAAGGAAAAAAAAACAGTCTGGTTTCAAAGAGAAACACAAAAAGGCCACTTAAACATAATTATTACAGAGCTGGAGTTTTTGAAAAGTGAAGACCAAAAGAAAACGCTTCAGAAAATCATTAGAGTCAGAGACTCAATTGGGAGAAAATTTATCCCAGGCAGACTTCCGGGCACACACATGAAGACAGAAGAGGCATACACACCATATGTTTTTTCGACTACAATCGATAACAATGAAGCAATCGAAACCAGAGGAACATGGGAAGTAAAAGGAGATTTTATGGCGGGGCCTTTTATAAATTTTTTAATAGAAGACAAAAAAAGTAAAAAAACCTTAATGATAGAAGGGTTCGTTTTTGCACCCTCAACACTAAAAAGAGATTACATTTTTGAGCTAGAATCAATAATTAGATCAACAAGAATTATGCCTAATCCTTAGGCTTATCGTCTTTGTCATCTTCCTTAGTGGCGTCTTTAAATTCTTTGAGACCAGTACCAAGCCCTTTCATAAGCTTAGGAAGCCTAGAGCCTCCGAAAAGAAGCAGTATTACAAACGCAATTATAACAACTTGCCAAACACCAATTGCAAGAAACATATTTAAAAATTTATTGTAAAGTTAAAAAACATTATCAAATTAAAACCAATCAATAAAACCTAAAAATCAACTAGTTATATTTGCCATAATGGAAAAAACAAAAAAAGACAAAAACTCCAGGTTAAATCGTTGGCTAGCGACATATAGGTTTGTAATTCTTAATGAACAGAGCTATGAGGAAACATTTTCGTATAAATTAAACAGATTAAATGTTTTTCTGTTTTTTAGCGTATCCATATTATTATTAATTATTTCTACTTTCTTGGTTATTTCATATACTCCTTTAAAGGAGTATATTCCAGGGTATGATTCATCAGAGCTCAGAAGAAAAGCAATTATGAATAATTACAAGTTAGATTCCATACAAGAAAAGCTTATGAGAAACCAGAGATATATTATTGCAGTCAGCGAAGTGCTTAAGGGAGACCTTGATATATATGAGTTAGAACAACGAGTTAATTCGGACACAATTTATTCTAATAAAAGCTTATTAGAGTTTAAAACCTCAGAAGCTGACTCCCTTCTTAGAATTGAAGTAGAGAGCGATGAAAAATACAACATAACCCAGACAGGTGAAGACAAGTCTCTACTAACGTTGTTTAAACCAATTTCTGGAAAAGTAACCCAAAATCATGACCCAATAACACGCCACTATGCTGTTGATATTGCAACAAAATTAAACACACCAGTTAGAGCAACAACTGAAGGAGTGGTTGTTTTTTCCGGCTGGAGTGACGACGCAGGTTATGTTGTTATAATCGACCACCCATATGACTTGTTATCTGTTTATAAACACAATTCCTCAATAAGCGTATCTCAAGGAGAAGTTGTAGAACAAGGCCAGGTGATAGCCTTTTCAGGCAATTCGGGGATGAATACCACTGGACCACACCTTCACTTTGAGATTTGGAGCAACGGTTTTTCATTAAATCCAGAAGAATTCATAGATTTCAACTAATGGGCATCAAAGGAAAATTAGCTAAAATTTGGGCATTAGCAGATGTGATATCTTACAAAGCGATTTCAAAAAACCCAGTCAAAAGCCAAACTAAAGTTTTAAAATATTTAATTAAAAATGGCAGAAAAACAGTTTTTGGTTTTGAACACGACTTTAACAACATAGACAAATACAATGATTTTAAGAAAAGAGTACCAATTAGAGACTATGAGTCTTTAAAACCATACATTGATAAGACCGTTGACGGAAACACGGATGTTTTATGGCCAGGGAAGCCAATATACTTATCCAAAACCTCAGGCACAACATCAGGAGTAAAATATATACCCATTTCGAAAGAGTCTATGAAGACACACATAAACTCAGCCAGAAGCGCGTTGTTACACTATATACACTATTCGGGAAACTCAAACTTCATTAACGGAAAAGTAATGTTTTTGCAAGGAAGCCCAACTTTAAAAAAAGTTAATAATATCAAAACCGGGAGACTCTCAGGAATCGTGGCGCATTATGTTCCAAAATATTTACAAAAAAACAGGCTTCCCACATGGAGTGTTAATTGTATTGAAGATTGGAATAAAAAAGTTGATGCAATTGTAGAACAAACAATAAACGAAGATATGCGCTTAATTGGCGGAATACCGCCGTGGGTAAAAATGTATTTTGAAAAACTTAAAAAAAAATCAAACAAGAAAATTGGGAAAATATTCCCAAACTTTTCTCTTTTTGTTTATGGAGGCGTAAATTTTGAGCCTTATAGAAAGGGCCTAGAAAATCTTGTTGGAAAAAAAATCGACAGTATAGAACTATATCCTGCTTCAGAAGGGTTTATTGCCTTCCAAGACTCAACAAGAGAGAAAGGAATGTTATTAAACCTAAAGGCGGGCATTTTTTATGAGTTTGTAGAGCCTAAGCACATAAATAACCCAAAGAAAAGGATGTCTCTAAAAGACGTTAGAACAGGTGTTAATTATGCAATAATCCTAAACACATCAGCGGGTCTTTGGGGATATAAAATTGGAGACACAATAGAGTTTACTTCTCTTAAACCTTTTCGAATAATAGTAACAGGAAGATTAAAACATTTCATATCTGCTTTTGGAGAACACGTAATAGTTAAAGAAGTCGAATATGCAATGAAAAAAGCAATCAAAGCAACAGGAGAAGCCGTAAATGAGTTTACAGTTGCCCCTAATGTGAACCCATCAGCCGGAAAATCTCACCACGAATGGTGGATTTCGTTTCAAAATAAACCAAAAAACATAACGAGATTTTCTAAAAATCTTGACAAACTAGTGAGGGAACAAAATATTTATTATGATGACCTGGTAAAGGGCGGAGTATTAAGCCCTCTTTCAGTTGTACCTCTAAAAAAAGACGCGTTTGAGATATATATGAAAAGAAAGGGTAAATTGGGGGGACAAAATAAAACCCCAAGACTAATGAACAACAGAAGTATAGTTGCAGAACTAAAAGAGTTTAAAATAAAGTTATAAGCTTAACGTTTATTGTTAAAATAATTGAGAAAATTTAAAGCATGAAATCAAACAAAACAAACAAAAAATCTGCAGACGAAGTTGAAGTTGGGGATTTATTTAGGTCAATCGGGAAAGGATTCAGTAATATAATTTCATTTATTATCGAAACCACAAAACTAGCCTTTAACATCCTTATAGGGTATGCAGTTTTTATTAGGAGAAAACTTTCATACTTTATAGCCGCAGTGTTGGTAGGAGGAGTTTTGGGCGTAATCACAGACACAATAGTTCCAACGACATTTATCGGCTCAGCTACACTACAGCCACGCTTTGATAGCTCAAGACAACTTTATAATAATGCAGAGTATTTAAATGATTTAGCATCACAGGGAGACTCTGTTCAACTAGCACTTTTTTTTAATATTAATCAAGGCAAAGCATCAAAAATAAAAAGTATTAAAATGAGCCCATTTGTTTCAGAGGTAACTTTGCTGATGGAATACAATAATTATGTAACTGAGTTAGATTCAATTGTTGCCGCGGAAACAAGTTTTAGAGAATTTAAAAAACAATTACAGGTTTTCGATAGAGACACTCACACATTGACTGTAGAATCTACTTCACAAGATATTTTCCCGTCTTTATTGGAGCCTTTTATCTCCTCAGTTTCGGAGGAAGAATATTTTAAAACACGACAAGAGACTGAACTTCAAAACCTGTCGATAAATGATTCAATAACAACTATATCCATAACACAAACAGATTCATTGCTATCACTTTTTGAAGAAGTTAGATTAATTGAAGCAAAGAAAGAATTTTCCAACGGAACTAATTTATATATGTCAAATATAAGTGACAATAATGCAGAAATTTTGCTTTTGGACAGAAAAATTGCTTTAACAGAAAGATTGGAAAAAATAAGACAAAACAAAATTGAAGCAATCAATGTAGTAGATGTTGTTTCTCCTTTCCCTAAGCTTGGATATCAGGACTCATCGTTATTAAAAAACAATAAGATTAGAGGATTACTGTTAGGATTTTTTCTAGTAAACCTGATTTTCGGTTTAAAATATTTTGATCAATTTATAATGTCAAATGCAAAGAAATGACAAACACTTTAATTACCGGTGGAGCAGGGTTTATTGGTTCGCATGTAATAAAACTCTTTGTAAAAGACAAGTCTTACAATGTTTTTAATCTTGATAGCTTAACATACGCAGGAAGCTTAAACAATATTGAAGGGCTAGAAAAAGAAGAAAACTACACCTTTATTAAAGGAGATATATGCGACAAAAAGCTTGTGTCGAGTCTCTTCAAAAAATATAACTTTAATTATGTAATAAATATTGCGGCTGAATCGCACGTAGACAGGTCTATCGAAACACCAACCTTGTTTGCTGAAACAAATGTTTTAGGAACGCTTAACCTTTTAGAAAACTTTAGAAGACATTATATACAAAAAAAAGATAAAAAAGTTTTTTATCAAATCAGTACAGATGAAGTTTACGGATCTATTGAAAACGGACTTTTTCACGAAAAATCTCCTTATAGACCTAACTCTCCGTACTCAGCATCGAAAGCATCATCAGATCATTTTGTCAGAGCTTATTATAAAACATATGGGCTTCCCACAATAATATCTAATTGCAGTAATAATTATGGTCCAAACCAATTTCCAGAAAAGCTAATTCCTCTCTGTATTATTTCAATTATTAATAACAGGGAAATACCAATTTATGGCGATGGCAATTACACAAGAGACTGGCTTTATGTAGAGGACCACGCACAATCAATAAAGCTTATACTAGAAAAAGGAAAAATTGGACAGACATATAATGTAGGCGGAAACAACGAAATTGATAATATTGAGATAGTCCATAAAATAATAAGCATTGTTGACGATAAACTAAGCAGACCTAAAGGAACGTCTTTGCGCCTGATAAAACACGTCAAAGACCGGAAAGGACACGATAGAAGATATGCAATAGATTCATCAAAAATCAAGAAAGAATTAAAATGGAAGCCAACGCACACATTCCAAGATGGTATAAAAAAGACTATTGACTGGTATTTTGATAACGAAAAATGGCTTAAAAAAATTACAGACAAAAAAGACAATTAAAATGAAAGGAATTATTCTCGCAGGTGGTCATGGAACTAGACTTTATCCTATCACTCTTACAGTGAGTAAGCAGCTCATGCCTGTCTATGACAAGCCAATGATATATTATCCTATTTCTACTCTAATGCAAACGGGGATAAAAGAAATTTTAATAATTTCAACACCAGAAGACTTGCCAATCTTTGAGAAACTGCTTGGAAACGGCTCACATATTGGATGTAATTTTTCATATATGTCTCAAGCCGAACCAAAAGGCTTAGCACACGCGTTTATTGTAGGCGAAAAATTTATCGGAAAAGACTCGGTTGTGTTAATTTTAGGAGACAATATTTTTCACGGCTCTGGGTTAAAAGCGAAACTTCAAGAATGTAAAAAACCCGATGGAGGCATTATTTTTGCCTATCCTGTTCAAGACCCTAAAAGATATGGTGTTGTAGATTTTGATAAAAAAGGAAATGCAATTTCTTTACAAGAAAAACCAAAAAAACCAAAATCTAACTACGCAATTCCAGGCATATATTTTTATGACAATAATGTTATAAGAATAGCAAAAAAAATAAAACCAAGCAAAAGAGGAGAATTGGAGATAACAGACATCAATAAAAGATTATTAAAAAAGAACAAGTTAAAAGTAAAGATACTGGACAGAGGAACCGCTTGGCTTGATACAGGAACATTTAATTCATTAATGCAAGCATCACAGTTTGTACAGGCAATTCAAGAAAGACAAGGTTTAAGAATAGGAGCGATTGAAGAAGTTGCGTTACAAATGGGATACATTACAAAGAGCGACTATAAAAAATTGTCAAAACCTTTTAAAAAAAGTGGATATTCAAAAAAATATGATTGAAGTAATAAAAACTACGCTTGACGGGTGTTTTTTGTTTAAGCCCAAAAAAATTAAAGACAATAGAGGATATTTTTTTGAATCATATAGAACTAGATGGTTTTTTGATATTATAAAAGAAAACGTTCAATTTGTACAAGACAATCAATCCTTTTCAAGATATGGAACAATAAGAGGATTACACTTTCAGAAACCTCCATTTCAGCAAGCAAAACTCGTCCGAGCAGTAGTAGGCTCGGTTTTAGATACAGTCTTAGACCTTAGAGCTGAATCAAAAACATTCGGTAAAACGTTTTCAATAGAATTGTCTGGCGACAATAACATCCAACTATACATACCAAAAGGATTTGCACATGGTTTTTCTGTTTTGAGTGAAACAGCAATAGTTTGTTATAAATGTGATCAATATTACAGCGCAGAACACGAATCTGGAATTAACCCTTTGGATGAAGACTTAAAAATTGATTGGAGAATCTCAAAAGACAACCGTATGATTTCTAAAAAAGACAAAAAACATCAAAGTTTTAAAGAATTTAAAAATGAATAACATTTTAATTACTGGGTCAGGAGGACAATTAGGACAATGTTTAAGAGCAATCCATAAGAACTATCCAAAACTCAAATTTACGTTTCTTTCAAAAAACGAGCTCGACATCACAAACGAAGAACAACTTTGTAAGCTTTTTCTCAAATATAAATTTAAATTTTGTGTAAATACAGCAGCTTATACCAATGTTGATTTAGCTGAGAGTCAGAAAAAAAAAGCTTATTTGGTTAACGAAACTGGCGCAAAACTAATTTCTAAGCATTGTAAAAAACATGATGTTTTTTTGATTCACATTTCAACTGATTATGTTTTTGATGGAACAAAAGGATCAGCTTATTATCCAGATGACGCACCAAATCCAATCAATATTTATGGCATGTCAAAGCTAGCTGGAGAGCGCGCAATCTTTGATGTTTGTGGAGATTTTACTATAATTAGAACATCGTGGCTTTATTCTGAGTATGGACAAAATTTTCAAACAAAAATTTTAAACAGAATAAAAGAGAACAAAAAAATAAAAGTAGTAAATAATATTTTCGGAACCCCAACTTACGCGCCCATATTAGCGGAGTATATATTAAACAAGATTACCTCAAAAAAAGAGTGGGAAAAAATTGAACACTTCTCACAAAAAAAGACCATGAGTTGGTATGATCTAGCAAATAAAATTACAAGAAAAATAAAAATAGAGCCTGTTAATGACAAAGAATTTAAACAAAAGGCGAATCGACCAAAAAACACCTCTCTTGCATAATAAATTAAAAACAAAAGAAAAAAAAGTAGTAGAAAATGCGATTTATTTAACAATTCTGCAGTGGTTTAATTATTTGATACCCCTACTCATTTTACCTTATTTAGTTAGAACAATTGGAACAAAAATGTTTGGGTTAGTAATGTTTGCTCAAACAGTCGCCACTATTTTTACTTTAATCACAGACTTTGGTTTTTCAATAACCGGTACAAGAGCGCTAAGTATTTTAAAAAAAAACAGGACTATGAAAGGTGAACTTTTTTTTGGAGTTATGTCGATAAAATTTGCTCTAATCATTCTTTTATTGTTTTTTTTATTTGCTTTGACAAGCACATCTGATAAGTTTTCGCAAAACAAACTAATATATTATTATTCATTTGGAGTAACTATTGGTATGACGATATTTCCAAGTTGGTTTTTTCATGGCATTCAGAATATGAAAGTGATTACAATAGTAAATGCGGCTTCTAGAACTCTCTTTGCAGGACTGGTTTTCATGTTTATTACAAAGCCGGAAGATTTTTTATTAGTACCGCTCTTTAATTCTGCAAGCTATATTATCACAGGCCTATTCGGGCTTTTCTATGCACTTAAATTTTTAAAAATTAAAGTACCAAGTATTGTTTTCATTTTTAATTTAGTAAAAGAATCCTTCAAACTTTTTCTTTCTAACTTATCTACTTCATTATATTCATCATTCAATATTTTAATAATTGGGCTTTTAACAAATGACACATTAACGGGTGTTTACGCGAGCTTTGAAAAAATTATTTTGGCATTAAAAAATATTTA
>PKDV01000103.1 GCA_002862715.1 Flavobacteriaceae bacterium
CTTGTAATAATATTTTTTTTATAAAAATTCATAAATAAATTTGGCTCTAATTTACAATAACTCATAAAAAAAAAACAATCAATATATCATGTTGTTGCTACAAAAAGTTTATGTTACTTTTGCATGTCAATTGGCCTATGGTGTAACTGGCAACACGTCTGGTTTTGGTCCAGAAGAGTCTAGGTTCGACCCCTAGTAGGCCAACTATTTAAAATCTTATTTTTGTGTTGATTGCATTTTTAAACTATTAATATATATTTGCAAAAGTTTAATGGTTAGAGGTAGGGGAACAAAATCCCCTTTTTTTATGGAAGAATCTAAAATTATCGAAAATACTGTAAAGGGCACGATTAATAGCAATTGTGATTTATTTTTGATTGATTTTAAAATCGAAAACGAAAAAATAAATGTTACAATTGATGGAGATAGAGGCGTTTCAATTAAAGATTGCGCTGGAATAAGTAGGGAAATTGAATTTATTTTGTCAAAAAATAATTTGAATTTTGCAATAAATGTAAGTTCATTTGGTACAAGTTCTCCGTTAGTAAATTTAAGACAGTTTAAAAAAAATATTGGTAGAGAATTAGATATTTTCACAAAAAATAATGATAAAATTGTGGGAAAACTTATTTCTCTTAACAAGGACTCAATAATTTTAGAGTGGTCTGAAAGAGTCCCGAAAATTGTTGGCAAAGGAAAACGAACTGTTAAATTTTACAAAGAGTTAGATATTAAGGACATAAAAAAAGCAATAGTAAAAATTAATTATAGTTATGGAAAATAAAGCACTAATTGAATCTTTTTCTGAATTTAAGGACGAAAAACTTATTGATAGAGTAAATCTAATGTCAATTCTAGAAGAGGTTTTTAGAAATACATTAAGGAAAAAATTCGGAACTGACGACAATTATGATATAATTATAAATCCTGATAAAGGTGATATTGAGATTTGGAGAAATAGGATAGTTGTTGATGACGGAAAAGTTGAGAATCCTAATGAAGAAATCGAATTAAGTGAAGCCAGAAAAATTGAACCAGATTTTGAAGTTGGCGAGGATGTTCCCGAAGAGGTTAAACTTGTGGATTTAGGAAGGCGTACTGTTTTAACACTCAGGCAAAATTTAGTTGCTAGGGTACATGAGCACGATAATTCTATAATCTACAAGCATTTTATAGACTTAGTTGGAGAAATATACACAGCAGAAGTTCATCACATTAGAAACAGAGTCGTTATATTGTTAGATGATGATGGTAATGAAATTATCCTTCCAAAAGATAAGCAAATACCATCTGATTTTTACAGGAAAGGAGATAGCGTGAGAGGAATTATAGAAAGTGTTGAGCTTAAGGGTATAAAGCCTAGTATAATAATGTCTAGAACTTCTCCTAAATTTTTAGAAAAGCTTTTTGAACAAGAAATACCTGAAGTCTTTGATGGTTTGATAACTATTAAAAAAGCCGTTAGGGTTCCTGGGGAAAAGGCAAAAGTTGCTGTCGATTCATATGACGATAGAATCGATCCTGTTGGGGCCTGTGTTGGGATGAAAGGCTCAAGGATTCATGGAATTGTGAGAGAGCTTGGTAATGAAAATATTGATGTTATTAATTTTACAAACAATACTCAACTTCTAATTACAAGGTCTTTAAGTCCTGCAAAAGTAACATCAATGAAAATTGACGAGGATAATAAAAGAGTAGAGGTCATTTTAGATCCAAGTGAGGTATCTAAAGCTATTGGGCGAGGTGGATTTAATATTAGATTGGCTGGGCAGTTAACTGGATATGAAATAGATGTTTACAGAGAGGGAATGGAAGAAGACGTTGAGTTAACAGAATTTTCAGATGAAATTGAAGATTGGATAATTGGTGAGTTTAAAAAGGTTGGTTTAGACACTGCAAAAAGTATATTGGAGCAGGATAGAGAAGATTTAATTAAAAGAACTGATTTAGAGGAGGAAACTATTGACGAAGTTAGAAAGATACTTAATGCAGAATTTAATAATTAAAATAAAAAATTAATTTGAAAACAATAAGAATTAATAAAGTTCTAAGAGAGCTAAATATTTCTTTAGATCGTGCTGTTGAATTTCTAAATGAAAAGGGACATGTAATTGAGTCTAGACCAACAGCAAAAATTTCTCAAAAAGAGTATGATTTTTTATTAGAAGAATTTCAAACTGATAGAACAAAAAGGGAGGCTTCTAACGAGGTATATGAGGTAAAAAAGAAGGAAAAGGAGGCTCAAATTCAAGAAGCAATTGAAAAAGCCCAAAAACATGAAAAGAGCAATACCATCAAGACTTCAACAGGATTAAAAGGATTAAAAAAAGTTGGTAAAATAAATCTTGAAGATTCTCAAATTCTTAAAACAGGTGATAATAAAATAGAAAGCGAAGAAAACCTTAAAAAAAATTCAAATAAAACTGAAAAAATAAACAACGAAACACCCGATAAAATTTCAAATGAAAATTCTCCTAACAAATATGAAACTCAATACAAAAAACTCTCAGGATTAAAATCAACAGGGCTTAAAATTGATGTAGATAGCTTAAAAATAGAGGAAAAAAAGAAAGACTCTGAATCCGATCAAACTAAAAGAAGAAGGAAGAGGATTTCTAAGGATTTTATTAGTAGTAATAAAAAAGAGAAATCCAAATATGAAATAAAAAAGATCGGCTCTAAAAATTTTACCAAAGAAGAACCAAGTGAGGAAGAAATTCAAAAACAAATAAGAGAAACTCTTGAAAAACTTCAAGGGAAGAATAGTAAGTCAAAAGGAGCTAAATACAGAAGAGAGAAAAGAGATTTACATCGAATAAAAAGTGAAGAAGTCGAAGCAAAAAATGAAGAAGAAAGTAAAATTATAAAAGTAACTGAGTTTGTTACAGTTGGTGAAGTTGCTACAATGATGGATATAACATCTACTCAAATCATTTCAGCATGTATGACATTGGGTATTATGGTAACAATGAATCAAAGGTTAGATTCAGAAACTCTTTCTGTTGTAGCAGAGGAGTTTGGTTTTAAAGTTGAATTTATTGATGCAGACTCCGAAGAAGAGAAAATCGTTGATGTAGATAGTCCAGATGATTTAGAGCCTCGTTTCCCCGTTGTTACTGTGATGGGGCATGTCGATCATGGAAAAACATCATTACTTGACTTTATTAGAAAATCTGATGTAATTTCTAACGAGTCTGGTGGCATAACACAGCATATTGGAGCTTACAGTGTTAATGTTAATGAAAAACAAAAAATAACTTTTCTAGACACGCCAGGGCATGAGGCATTCACAGCAATGAGAGCAAGAGGTACACAAGTTACAGATTTAGTTATAATTGTTATTGCAGCAGATGATGATATTAAGCCACAAACAAAAGAAGCGATAAATCATGCTCAAGCTGCCTCCGTTCCAATTGTATTTGCAATTAACAAGACAGATCTTCCAAACGCTAACCCTGAAAAAATTAAAGAGAATCTCGCATCTATGAATTTACTGGTTGAAGATTGGGGAGGAAAGATTCAATCACATGATATTTCTGCAAAGACAGGAAGTGGTGTTGATGAATTATTGGAAAAGGTATTACTGGAGGCTGAGGTTATGGAGTTAAAGGCAAATCCTAACAAATTAGCCTCTGGAACCGTAGTTGAAGCTTTTTTAGACAAAGGTAGAGGTTATATTACGACCATTTTGGTTCAATCTGGAACTTTAAAAAATGGTGATTATTTACTTGCCGGGAGACATAGTGGAAAAGTTAAAGCAATGTATAATGAACATGGTCATGAACTAGCAAGCGCTGCACCATCTACTCCTGTTTCTATCCTAGGTTTAGATGGAGCTCCAAAAGCAGGAGATAGATTTAATGTTTTCACGGATGAACGTGAAGCTAAACAAATCGCGGCAAAGAGAACTCAGCTTGTAAGAGAACAATCCGTTAGAACACAAAAACATTTAACCTTAGACGAAATTGGAAGGAGAATTGCGGTTGGAGATTTCAAGGAACTTAATTTGATTTTAAAAGGTGATGTTGATGGTTCGGTTGAGGCTTTAACGGACTCTTTTCAAAAACTATCAACTAATGAAATTCAAGTTAACATAATTCACAAAGCAGTTGGAGCAATAACAGAGTCCGATGTATTACTTGCCTCTGCTTCAGATGCAATAATAATAGGATTTAACGTCAGACCTGTAGCCACAGCAAGACAGCTAGCCGAAAAGGAAGAAATCGACATACGCAGTTATTCAATAATTTATGACGCAATTAATGATTTAAAAGATGCTATGGAAGGAATGTTGTCCCCTGATTTTAAAGAAGAAATAAATGGAAATTTAGATGTAAGAGAAATTTTTAAAATTTCTAAAATCGGAACAATAGCTGGCTGTATGGTAATAGATGGAAAAATTCTGAAGGATTCAGAAGTAAGAGTTATTAGAGAAGGTGTCGTCGTCTATACTGGTATTTTGGATTCTTTAAAGAGATTCAAAGACGATGTTAAGGAAGTTTCTAAAGGTTATGACTGTGGACTGCAAATCAAGGGTTATAATGATGTAAAAGTTGGTGACTCAATTGAAGCTTTTCAAAATATTGAAATCAAGAAAAAGTTAAGTTAGATTTTTAAAATAAAGGCATCCTTGTAAAAAAAATTTAATTTTTCCAAAGTTTTTGATGCATCAGATTCAGATTTAAACCTTCCAACTCTAACCTTGTAATTGGGTGTTTCAAACAAAATTTCTGCTTTAATTTTAGGAAACCTTTCCTCAAATTCTTTAAGTGTAGAGGAGGCTTCATCAAAATTGCCATAATAAATTTGAATTGTGTATGTTTTTTTATTAAAATTAACTCTGTCAATAATGATTTTTTGGGAAATAATTGTATCTAATTTTTTTGGTGTTACAATACTTATATCACCTGTTTGACTAAATAAAAGCTTTGCTGTTAATAATAAAATAATTTTTAATGTATTACTCATTGCAAATTTTTCTGACAAAAAACAAAACTACATTATAATTTTTTAAAGCTTTTTTGTTTCAAATACGCTAAACAAATATTATTCAAGTAATTGAAAATCAAATTATTATATTTTTATTTAGAATCATTATAAATTAAATCTTTATTTAACTTCGTGTTTTTAAAATGAGTAGTGTGTCGTAATTTTGCATGACATTAATTGACGGTGATTTTTAATTACAATTTCTGTTCACTTTTCTCGGGCAAAACAATTTTTATTTGCTTGTTAACTTTCTTTATTTTTTTGTTTGGGTCCAATTGCTTTTCACAAGACGATAACATTAAGAAAGGTAAAGCCCTTTTCAACACGAATTGTGCAGCTTGTCATAAAATAAACAAAAGAGCTGTTGGGCCAGCTTTAAAGGGAGTAAGCGACAAATATGAAAAAGAGTGGTTGTATACATGGATAAAAAATTCAACTGCTATGGTAAAATCTGGAGATGCTAGGGCAGTGGCAATTTATGAAGAATATAATGGTTCTGTAATGACATCTTTTCCTCAGCTTTCAAACGAAGATATTGATAATATTCTCGCTTACACTGATTACATACCACCTGCTCCAGTTGCTGCAATTCAAACTCCTGTAGTAGCTACTCAAAATAATTCCAATATCTCTAATACAATTATACTATCAGTACTCGTATTAGTACTTCTTTCGCTTTTAACAATGCTAATTCTTGTAAATAAGACACTTAAAAAAATTGCAATTAGTAATGGAGTTGTTTTTGAAGAAAAACCAAAAAAACAAAAAACTCCTTTGTGGAAATTATTTATTGAAAACCCTTTTTTAGTTTTTCTCTCGGTTGTTTTTTTCCTTTTTTCAAGTGCTTATGTAGGCTATGCATATTTAATGCAAATAGGAATTGATCAGGGCTATATGCCAATTCAACCTATCCATTACTCACACAAGATTCATTCTGGTGATAATCAAATTGAATGTAAATACTGTCACTCATCTGCAAGGGTTTCTAAACATTCTGGAATTCCATCACTTAATGTTTGTATGAATTGCCATATGAATATTGCTGAGTATAATGGTGAAGAAGATTTAGAAAAAGGTTACACCAAAGAATTTTACACCAACGAAATAAAAAAATTATACAAAGCTGTTGGCTGGAATGAAGAAACACAGAGCTACACTGGAGAGACACAGCCTGTAGAATGGGTAAGAATACACAACTTGCCTGATTTTGTTTATTTTAATCACGCACAACATGTTTCTGTTGCGGGGATAGATTGTCAGAAATGTCACGGACCAGTTGAAGAAATGGAGATTTTGTATCAGCATTCCTCACTAACAATGGGTTGGTGTATTGATTGTCACAGAGAAAGTGACGTGAATTTAAAAGACAACGAATATTATACTAAAATTCATGAGGAATTATCGAAAAAATATGGTGTAGAAAAGTTAACGGTCGCGCAAATGGGTGGGTTAGAATGTGGAAAATGTCACTATTAAAAATATAAATGCAAAAGAAAAAAACATACTGGAAAAGTGAGATTGAATTAGATAAATCTTCTGAATGGATTGATAATCTTAAAAACAAGGAGTTTGCTCAAAAACTTCCCAAAGATACACTCCACGACACAGAACTTCCAGACTCTGAAACTTCAAGAAGAGATTTTTTGAAGTATGTTGGTTTTAGTACTGCTGCTGTATCACTTGCCGCATGTGAAGGCCCTGTAAATAAATCAATTCCTTATGTTTTTCAACCCGAGCAAATAATTCCTGGTATTTCCAATTATTATGCCACCACTCTGTTTGATGGTTTTGATATGACGAGTGTTCTTGTTAAGACAAGAGAGGGACGACCAATTAAAATCGAAAACAATAATGACGCCCCCGTCTTTAACTGTTCCAACGCTAGAACCAACGCTTCTGTTTTGTCATTATATGATAGTTTGAGGCTTAAAAACCCAAAATTTAATGGTGAAGATATTTCTTGGGATTTATTAATTAATAGAGCTAAAAAACAGCTAATTGATTTGAAAAATAATAATGAGAAACTGGCTTTAGTAACATCATCTTATCCAAGTCCAACAACAAAAAAAATCATTAATGATTTTATTGATGTTTATCCAAATGTTAGTCATTATTATTACGATGCTATTTCACAATCTGCTGCTTTAAATGCTTTTGAAAAAGCTTATAATGTACGTGCCTTACCAGCTTATGATTTTATGAAGGCAAAATGTATTGTTTCATTTGGCGCTGATTTTTTAGGTGATTGGAATGGTGGAGGTTTTGACACTGATTATGCAAAAATGAGAATTCCAAAAGGTAAAAAAGGAAATGCAAAAATGTCAAAGCATTTTCAGTTTGAATCAAACATGACCCTTTCTGGAGCAAACGCAGATTACAGGTACCCCACTAATTCTTTTGAACAAAAATTAATTATTTCAGCTATATATTCTGAGCTGTCTTCAAAAAATTATCCCAAAGCTTTAAATGAAAGTTTTAAAAAGGTTGTAAAATCTATAACTAAAGAATTAAGAAAATTTGGAAAAAATTCTATAATTATTACCGGAATTGAAGATGAAGATACTCAAAGATGTGTTCTAGCTATTAATAATATTCTTGGTTCAGAGGTATTGGTCGCAGAAAAATACACTCAAATTAGACAAGGTAACCCAAAATCTTTTGATAAATTAATTGATGATATTAATTCTGGGGAAATTTCTGGCGTTATTTTAAGTGGAATCAACCCTGTTTACACATACTATGATTCGAAAAAAATTATATCTGGATTAAAAAAACTAAAATTTTCAATGACTTTTACTATGAAAGAAGACGAGACTTCTGTTCATAGCCAATGGGTAGCTCCATGCCCTCACAGTTTAGAATCTTGGGGTGATTTCGAACTCAGAAATGGAATTTTTGGTTTGACCCAACCCACTATTAAAAATATATTTGATACAAGACAATTCCAAGATGTATTACTTGATTTGGCTGAAATTAAGACGACATATTATGACGAGATAAAATTATTATGGACAAATACGATTTTAAATGGTACTACTTTTGAAAAAGCTTTGCATGATGGATTTTTTATTAAAAAGAACAATAAAAAACTTACATACTCCGACAATGTTGACGAAGTAGTAAAAAGACTACCGGGCAAAAAAAATAATACTGGTTTGGAATTACATTTGTATTCTAAAACTGGAATTGGTGACGGACAGCAAGCAAATAATCCTTGGCTCCAAGAGTTTCCAGATCCAATATCAAGAGTTACATGGGATAATTATTTAACTATTTCTAAGACAGACGCAAGTAATTTAGGATTAAAAAATATCAATCAGTCAGATGGTGCTCTTGACGGATCTATCGCTCTTATCAATTTAAATGGTATCGAAGAAAAAGTTCCAGTACTTATTCAACCTGGACAAGCAGTTGGTACTGTTGGTTTAGCATTTGGTTATGGAAGAACCAAAGGTGTTAAAGAAGAAATGCAAATAGGCGTAAATGCATATTCTTTTTACAAACAATCAAATCCCATTCAAATAATTAACGTAAAAGCAACCGATGAGTTTCATGAATTTGCTTGTACTCAGCTTCAAAATACATTAATTGGAAGAGATGAGATTGTAAGAGAATCAACATTAGAGATTTTTAATACTAAAGATAAAAAGTATTGGAATCCTATGACACAGGTATCAAGAGACCACAAGGAGATTGATGTAACTTCTGAAAAAGCAGATATGTGGCAAGCTTTCGACAGGTCGTGGGGGCACCATTTTAACTTGTCGATTGATTTAAATGCTTGTACAGGTTGTGGTGCTTGTGTAATTGCTTGTCATGCTGAAAACAATGTTCCTGTTGTTGGTAAGCGTGAAATTAGAAAGTCACGTGATATGCATTGGTTAAGAATTGACAGATATTACTCATCTGAAAATACTTTTGAAGGTGATATTGAGAAAGTTGAAAATAGTTCTGATTTTTTTGTCAGAAAAGAATTGGAAAACCCCTCAGAAAATCCTCAAGTTACGTTTCAGCCTATAATGTGTCAACATTGTAATCACGCACCTTGCGAAACTGTGTGTCCCGTGGCTGCAAGTGTGCATGGTCGTCAAGGACAGAACCATATGACTTACAACAGGTGTATAGGCACAAGATATTGTGCAAATAATTGTCCATACAAAGTTCGTAGGTTTAATTGGTTTTTATACAATAAAAATGATGAGTTTGATTATCATATGAATGATGATTTAGGCCGTATGGTCCTTAATCCTGATGTTGTTGTTAGATCAAGGGGTGTAATGGAAAAATGTTCATTGTGTATTCAGATGACTCAAAAAACAATTTTAGATGCAAAATTGGAGGGAAGACAAATAAAAGATGGTGAATTTCAAACAGCTTGCTCAAGTGCTTGTGGTTCTGGAGCAATGGTTTTTGGGGATGTCAATGATAAGGATAGTAAAGTCAATAAGTTGAGAAGTAATGATAGAATGTATCGATTGTTAGAAAGCGTTGGTACCGAGCCAAATGTTATGTATCAAACAAAAGTAAGAAATATAGAAGCATAATTATGGGAAGCCACTACGAATCTCCAATTAGAAAACCTCTTGTAACAGGGAATAAATCATATGGTGATGTTACTGTAGATATAGCTAGAGCTGTTGAGAACCCTCCTAATAAGCAGTGGTTTTTGGCCTTTGGAATCGCTTTAGCAGCATTTTTATGGGGCCTAGGGTGTATAATTTATACTGTATCAACAGGAATCGGTGTTTGGGGTTTAAATAAGACTGTTGGTTGGGCCTGGGATATTACAAACTTTGTTTGGTGGGTAGGAATTGGCCATGCAGGTACATTAATTTCGGCTGTACTGTTGTTATTTAGACAAAAATGGCGAATGGCTATCAATAGGTCAGCAGAGGCCATGACAATTTTTTCTGTAATTCAAGCTGGTTTATTTCCTATTATTCACATGGGTAGACCTTGGCTTGCATATTGGGTATTACCAATTCCCAACACATATGGTTCACTCTGGGTTAATTTTAACTCGCCACTTCTTTGGGATGTTTTTGCAATTTCTACCTATCTATCTGTGTCTCTTGTTTTTTGGTGGACCGGTTTGCTTCCGGATTTTGCAATGATTAGAGACAGAGCGATAAAACCTTTCCAAAAGAAAATTTATAGTTTATTGAGTTTTGGTTGGAGTGGAAGAGCTAAGGATTGGCAAAGATTTGAAGAAGTATCATTGGTTTTAGCTGGATTAGCTACTCCACTTGTTCTATCCGTACATACAATAGTGTCTTTTGATTTTGCTACATCAATAATACCCGGTTGGCATACAACTATTTTTCCACCATATTTTGTAGCCGGCGCTATCTTTTCAGGCTTTGCAATGGTAAATACTTTATTGATAATTATGAGAAAAGTATCTAGATTAGAAAATTACATTACCATTCAACATATTGAACTTATGAATATAGTGATTATGATTACTGGTTCAATTGTTGGTGTTGCATACATTACAGAGCTTTTTATTGCTTGGTATTCTGGAGTCGAATATGAACAATATGCTTTTTTAAACAGAGCTACTGGTCCTTATTGGTGGGCATATTGGGCTATGATGACTTGCAATGTTTTTTCTCCGCAATTAATGTGGTTTAAAAAGCTTAGAACAAGCATAATGTTTTCATTCATAATTTCAATAGTAGTTAATATTGGTATGTGGTTCGAAAGGTTTGTTATTATTGTAACTTCCCTTCACAGAGACTATTTACCTTCTTCTTGGACCATGTTCTCTCCAACTGTCTATGACATAGGAATATTTATTGGTACTATAGGATTCTTCTTTGTTTTATTTTTGCTTTACGCAAGAACATTTCCTGTCATTGCTCAGGCAGAAGTTAAATCGATTTTGAAAACGTCTGGAGATAAATTTAAAAATACTCACACAAATGGATGAAAAATTAATACATGCCGTTTATGACGATGATGATGTACTGTTAAGTGCTGTCAAAGAACTTAGGAATGCAAAATATCAAATTAAAGATGTATTTACTCCCTTTCCTGTTCATGGATTAGATGAGGCTCTTGGCCTTAGAGGCACAAGACTAGCAGTAACAGCATTTTTGTATGGCATTCTTGGTTTTTCTGTAGCGGTAGCAATGATATACTTTATTATGATTGTTGATTGGCCACAAAATATCGGAGGGAAACCAAGCTTTTCGTTTATGGAAAACCTTCCAGCATTTGTTCCTGTTATTTTTGAGATGACTGTCTTTTTTGCCGCTCACCTAATGGTAATAACTTTTTATCTAAGAAGTAAATTATGGCCTTTTAAAAGCCCTGAAAACCCTATTCCATCAACAACAGATGATAAATTTTTGATGCAAGTAATTGTTAAGGGAGATGAGGATAAATTAAATAACATGCTTACCAAGACAGGGGCGGTTGAGCTGAGCATGCATAAAAATGAATCGGAATGAAGAATAAATATTTTATTTTAATTTTTTGTTTAATTATAGTTTCATGTTTTGATTCATCACAGCCTAATTATCAATATTTCCCAAACATGTACGAACCGATTGGCTATAAAACATATGCTAAATCTGATGCTTTTAATAATGGAATTGAAGCACAAATTCCTGTAGATGGTACTGTTCACAGGGGCTGGGAACCATATGAGTATCCAAATACCAACCAGGGATACGAGGATGCTAAAGTAAATCTATTTTCGCCTATTGAAGTTTCTGAGTACAATATTTCACAAGGAAAGGAACTATATGGAATTTATTGTGCTGTATGTCATGGATCGAAAGGAGATGGCCAAGGAATTTTGATGACAAGAGAAAAATTTTTAGGGATTCCGAGCTATGCCGACAGAGATATTACTGAGGGGAGTATTTATCACGTATTAATGCATGGAAAGAATGCCATGGGTTCCCATGCTACTCTTGTAAATGCTGAGGAAAGGTGGCAAATATCACAACATGTTTTAAAACTAAGAAGTGAATTGATAAAAGATTAATATGTTTAATTTCAATAAAAAACTAAAAATATTTTCTTTAGTCCTAATATTATTGGGCTCAATTGGAGTTGGAATAGGTTTTTTAAGCTCACCATCAAACGTAGATGAGGCATTAGCAATGGTTTCAAGTTCTCATGACTCAAATCATGATAATTATAATGAAGTACATAATAATGCTTTAGATTATCACCAAGAAAAACCTCACGACGATGAGCATCATTACGATCATGGTAAACATGTAAAGCATCAATTACAAAATAGACCGTGGGCTTCAATTTTTGTAGCTGCTTTTTTCTTTTTCATGATTGCAATGGGTACACTTGCATTTTATGCAATACAAAGGGCTTCACAGGCGGGATGGCCAATTCTCCTATACCGTGTAATGGAAGGAATAACTGGCTACTTGTTGCCGGGCTCTATTTTATTATTTTTATTTCTTCTTGTTTCAGGTCTACATATGAATCATATTTATGTTTGGATGGACCCCGAAACTGTGGCTCATGATGAAATAATACAGGGTAAAGTTTCCTATTTGAATATTCCTTTTTTTATGCTTAGAGCGTTGATTTATCTTACAGGATGGAATTTATACCGATATCTTTCAAGAAGGTTATCAATAGCTCAAGACAATGCTGAAAAGGGAAATATTAAAAATTACAAACTAAATTTTAAAATTTCTGCAGGGTTTTTGGCATTCTTTTTCGTTACTGAGTCCATGATGGCATGGGACTGGATTATGTCTATTGACCCTCACTGGTTTAGTACTTTATTTGGATGGTATGTATTAGCCAGTTCGCTGGTAACTTCAGTCACAGTTATAGCTATCACAACTATTTTTTTAAAATCAAAAGGATATTTACCTAAAGTAAATGATAGTCACATCCATGATTTAGCAAAATTTATGTTCGGTCTCAGTATTTTTTGGACGTATTTGTGGTTTTCCCAATACATGCTGATTTGGTATTCGAATATTCCAGAAGAAGTCACATACTTTTTGACAAGAATTGATGATTATCAACTTCCTTTTTTTGGGATGATAATTTTAAACTTTGTGTTACCTCTTTTAATATTAATAAGTAGTGAATACAAACGTTCAAACTGGATAATTGTAATGGCAGGTATAATAATTATTATTGGACATTATATAGATATTTTCAATATGATAATGCCTGGCACGGTTGGAGATCAATGGTTTATTGGTGTTCCAGAATTAAGTGCATTTACACTCTTTTTAGGACTTTATCTATACTTTGTATTCAATTCTTTAAGCAAAGTTCCTTTGGAAGCTAGTGGTGACCCATATATTGTTGAAAGTAAAAAATTTATTTATTAGTATAATTTGATTTTAATAGTATGAATACGTTGTTAATTTTTGTGGTCCTAATTTTGGTAGCAATCGCTGTGTGGCAGTTAACAAAAATTTTCGAATTATCACAGTTTAATATTAAAAAAGATGATTCACAAATTGCAAACGATAAAGACAATGATTATAATGGAAAACTCATGTTTGCTTTCCTTGCTTTTATTTACCTATTTACCATTTTTTCTTTTTGGGAATGGGGAGAAGTACTTTTACCACGTTCTGCATCAGAACACGGAGTTGAAATAGACACATTGATGTGGGTTTCGATGGCATTGATATTGTTTGTTCAGACAATTACACAAGCAGTACTTCATTATTTCTCCTACAGGTACAGAGGAAAAAAAACCCAAATTGCTTTTTTCCTTACCGACAATGACAGACTTGAATTTATATGGACAATTATTCCTGCCATTGTTTTAGCAGTTTTAATTTTTGCAGGTTTGTTTCAATGGACTTCAATAACAAATATTGAAAATAACGATGAAGCTCTTGTAGTTGAGGTTTATGCTCAACAATTCAATTGGAAAGCACGATATGCTGGAGCAGATGGGGTTTTAGGTGATGCGAATGTCCGTTTTTTACAGGACTTTGATGGTTTGAATTTAGTTGGAATTGATTCATCTGATCCAAACGGTTTAGATGATATTGTTGTTCAAGAACTTCATCTCCCAAAGGGAAGAGAGGTAATTTTTAAATTTAGATCTCAAGATGTTTTGCATTCGGCATTTATGCCTCATTTTAGAGCACAAATGAACTGTGTTCCTGGCATGATTACTGAATTTGCATTTACGCCAAACCTAACTACAGAGGAAATGAGGCAAACACCAGAGATGACAGCTAAAGTGAACAAGATTAATAAAATTAGATATGATAAAAGCCAAAAACTCATTGCCAACGGAGAACAACCCTTAGATGCATATCAATTTGATTATTTATTACTTTGCAATAAGGTTTGTGGGGCATCACATTATAATATGCAAATGAAAATAATTGTAGAAGAAGAAAAAGATTTTAATAAGTGGATTTCTGAGCAAAAGACCTTTGCTCAAACAATTCAGTAATAAATTTAACTATGGTAGAAAATCACACTCATCACAAAGAAACTTTTATAACAAAGTATATTTTTAGTCAAGATCATAAGATGATTTCTAAGCAATATTTAATCACCGGCTTATTAATGGGTATAGTTGGAATTGGAATGTCATTAGTCTTTAGAATGCAATTGGCTTGGCCAGAAAAACCATTTGGTTTTTTTGAGTCTTTCCTTGGAAAATGGGCACCTGATGGGGTTATGGATCCAAACGTTTATTTAGCTTTAATTACTATCCATGGAACTATCATGGTATTTTTTGTTTTGACAGCTGGACTAAGTGGAACTTTTAGCAACTTATTAATTCCATTGCAAATTGGTGCAAGAGATATGGCTTCAGGATTTTTAAACATGTTATCATATTGGTTATTTTTTCTTTCTTCGGTAGTGATGATTGCTTCTTTATTTGTTGAGTCCGGACCTGCGGCTGCAGGTTGGACAGTTTATCCTCCATTAAGTGCACTTCCTCAAGCTCAACCAGGCTCTGGCCTTGGAATGACCTTATGGCTTGTTTCAATGGCAATTTTTGTTGCATCATCCTTACTCGCGTCATTAAACTACATCGTAACTGTAATTAACTTAAGAACCAAAGGTATGTCCATGACGAGATTACCTCTAACAATTTGGGCTTTTTTCGTAACTGCTATAATTGGAGTTATATCATTTCCTGTTCTTTTGTCTGCAGCTTTACTTCTGATAATGGATAGGAGTTTTGGAACCTCATTTTTTCTATCGGATATTTTTATACAAGGAGAGGTTTTGCATTATCAAGGAGGTTCACCTGTTTTATATGAACATTTGTTTTGGTTTTTAGGTCACCCTGAAGTTTACATAGTTTTACTACCAGCATTGGGTATTACATCAGAAGTTCTTGCAACGAATTCACGTAAACCTATTTTTGGATATCGAGCAATGGTAGCATCAATCCTAGCAATTGCATTTCTTTCAACAATAGTTTGGGGTCATCATATGTTTATATCTGGGATGAATCCATTTCTTGGTTCTGTTTTCACATTCACAACTTTACTAATAGCAATTCCTTCTGCAGTTAAAGCATTTAATTATATTACTACTTTATGGAAAGGAAATTTGCAAATGAATCCAGCCATGCTATTTTCAATTGGATTAGTCTCAACATTTATTACTGGGGGTTTAACTGGGCTTATTCTTGGAGATAGCGCTTTAGATATAAATGTTCACGATACATATTTTGTTGTTGCACATTTTCATTTGGTAATGGGTATATCTGCATTATATGGTCTTTTTGCAGGAGTTTACCATTGGTTTCCGAAAATGTTTGGAAGAATGATGAATAAAAATTTAGGTTATATACATTTTTGGATTACTGCTGTTTGTGCCTACGGTATATTTTTCCCCATGCATTTCACCGGAATGGCTGGTTTGCCAAGGCGATATTATTCAAATACAGCATTTCCCTATTTCGATGATTTAGCTGATATTAATATTGTAATAACAATTTTTGCTCTAACCGCTGGTGCTGCGCAAATAGTTTTTCTTTACAATTTTATTAATAGTATTTTTTATGGTAAAAAAGCAGTGCAAAATCCTTGGAAGTCAAACACTCTTGAGTGGACAGCTCCTGTAAAACATATTCATGGAAATTGGATTGGTGAAATTCCAACTGTACATCGTTGGGCATATGATTACTCTAAGCCCGGTCATAAAGATGATTTTATTCCACAAAATATTCCCCTGTTTAAGGGTGAAGAAGAACTTCAACATTGACCGAAAGTTCCAACTGCTTTTTTTGTTTTGTATATTTAGAATGTGAATGAAAACCTTGAACCTTCGAATACAAATCACTCATCTGAAGAACTAGAAATAGACAAGGCTTTGAGGCCACTTACTTTTTTAGACTTCAGTGGACAAGACTCAGTAATTAAAAACTTAGATGTATTCGTAGCTGCTTCTAATAAAAGGAATGATGCTTTAGACCATACATTGTTACACGGACCTCCTGGGTTGGGTAAAACTACACTTGCGCATATTCTTGCTAATGAATTAGAAGTTGATATAAGAATTACATCAGGACCGGTTTTAGATAAGCCAGGTGATTTGGCAGGCTTGCTAACAAACCTGAAAACACGCGATGTTTTATTTATAGACGAAATTCATAGATTAAGTCCAATTGTTGAAGAGTATTTATACTCAGCCATGGAAGATTTCAGAATTGATATTATGATAGAAACGGGGCCAAATGCACGATCTGTTCAAATAGATTTAAATCCTTTTACACTTATAGGAGCTACAACAAGATCTGGTTTATTAACAGCACCAATGAGAGCGCGGTTTGGAATAAATAGTAGATTAGAATATTATTCAAAGGATGTCTTGTCAAAAATTGTAACAAGAAGTGCGAAAATCTTGAAAATCTCTATTAAAAAAAATGCAGCTATTGAAATTGCAAGTCGTAGCCGTGGAACTCCAAGAATCGCAAATGCTTTACTACGAAGAACACGTGATTTTGCACAAATAAAAGGAAATGGGATTATTGATTTATATATAACAAAAATTGCATTAAGTTCACTCCAAGTTGATCAAAATGGATTGGATGAGATGGATAACAAAATTTTAAATACATTAATTGAAAAGTTCAATGGAGGCCCTGTCGGAATAAATACTTTAGCTACAGCAGTCTCAGAAAATGGAGAAACTATAGAGGAGGTTTACGAACCATTTTTAATTCAGGAAGGATTCATAATTCGTACACCCAGGGGAAGACAGGTTACCGAAAAGGCGTACAGACACTTAGGTAAATCACATAAAAAAATTCAAAAAGGTTTATTTTGACAAATAAATTTAGTAATTCTAAAGAGATTAAAGCAATTGCTACTAGGTTAGGTTTTATGGGTTGTGGCATCTCAAAAGCTGAATTTTTAGAACATGAAGCTTCTAGATTTGAGAAATGGCTTAATAAAAATCATCACGGCACTATGTCGTACATGGAAAGGAATTTTGATAAAAGATTAGATCCAAGAAAACTTGTTCCTGGAGCAAAAAGTGTAATTTCACTTTTATACAATTATTTCCCATCTAAAAGACAAAAAGACAACAATGCCCCCAAGTTAGCTAAGTATGCTTATGGCAAGGATTATCATAAGGTTATTAAAGATAAGATGTATGAATTTACCTTTGAAATAAGTAAAAAGATTGGTGAAGTGAATGGACGAGTTTTTGTAGATTCCGCACCAATTTTAGAGAAATCGTGGGCTGCAAAAAGCGGTCTTGGGTGGGTTGGAAAAAACACAAATTTGATTAGAAAAAATAGTGGTTCATTTTTTTTTATATCTCAATTAATAATTGATTTAGAACTTGATACGGATAGTCCTGTTACAGATCATTGTGGAACTTGTACTGCTTGTATTGATGCTTGCCCTACTAACGCACTACATGAACATTATAAGATTGATGCAACTAAATGTATTTCTTATCTTACTATAGAACTTAAGGAATCTATTCCATCAGATTTTAAAGGAAGTCTTGAAAATTGGGTTTTTGGATGTGACATTTGCCAAGATGTTTGTCCATGGAATAGATTTTCAAAACCGCATAATGAAGAAAAATTTAATCCCAGCAGTGAAATTATGGGATTTTCAAGTACCGATTGGTATGAAATTACTCATGAAGTTTATAAAAATCTTTTTAAATCAAGCGCAATAGAAAGAGCAGGGTACGTTGGTTTAAAAAGAAATTTAGAGTTTTTAAAAAATAATTAGAATTCAATACCTTAGGTAATTATTATGTCAAAAAAAAATCAAGAAAAGAAACGAAAAGATGCTCTATCCTATCATTCGAAACCAAAACCTGGCAAGCTCGAGGTAACTCCTAGTAAACCATACTCAACTCAAAGAGATTTATCATTGGCTTATTCTCCGGGAGTAGCAATACCTTGTTTAGAAATCAAAAATTCGAAGGAAAATGTGTACAAATACACAAACAAATCCAATTTAGTTGCAGTTATTTCAAACGGAACAGCTGTTCTGGGATTGGGAGATATTGGTCCAGAAGCATCAAAACCGGTAATGGAAGGTAAAGGGCTTTTGTTTAAGATATTTGCTGGAATTGATGTTTTTGATATTGAAGTTGGCACCAAAGATATTGATGAATTTATACAAACTGTAAAGAATATTTCACCAACCTTTGGTGGTATTAATTTAGAAGATATTAAGGCTCCAGAGGCTTTTGAAATTGAGAAAAGATTGGTTAATGAGTTAGATATTCCTGTGATGCATGATGATCAACACGGTACTGCAATTATTTCGGCAGCAGCTTTAATTAATGCTTCAGAACTTGCAAACAAAAAAATATCAGATTTAAAAATGGTAATATCTGGTGCTGGTGCAGCTGCAATTTCGTGCGGTAGATTATATAAATCTTTAGGAATTTTAGATGAAAATATTATAATGACTGATAGCAAAGGAGTTATTAATAATGAAAGAGAAAATCTTACTGATGAAAAAAAAGAATTTGCAACAAAGAAAAATATTAGATCTTTGGACAAAGCCCTTGTTGGTGCAGATGTTTTTATAGGACTATCCAAAGCAAACATATTAACTGTTAAAATGTTAAAGTCCATGGCTGAAAATCCAATTGTTTTTGCCATGGCTAATCCGGACCCAGAAATAGATTATAAACTAGCTGTTAGCACTCGAGATGACATCATTATGGCTACAGGTCGATCAGATTATCCAAATCAGGTTAATAATGTTCTTGGGTTTCCATTTATTTTTAGAGGTGCACTGGATGTACGTGCAACAAAGATTAATGAAGAAATGAAAATGGCTGCTGTTCATGCGCTTGCAGATTTGGCAAAAGAAACTGTTCCTGAACAGGTTAATATTGCTTATGGAGCAACTAAATTGAGTTTTGGTAAGAATTATATTATCCCAAAACCATTTGATCCAAGGTTAATTACAACAATTCCAGTTGCGGTTGCAAAAGCTGCAATTAAAAGTGGTGTTGCAAATCATGAAATAAAAGATTGGAGTAATTACAAAAACCAACTTTATCGCAGGACAGGATCAGATAAGAAACTTGTAAGACTATTAATGAGTCAAGCAAAAAGAAATCCAAAGCGTGTTGTTTACTCGGAAGCTGAAGAGTTGGATATATTAAAAGCCGCTCAGTATGTTTATGAAGAGGGAATTGCAATTCCAATATTACTGGGTAATGAAGAAAAGATTAGAGAATTAATGTTAAGCATTGATTTCGATATTGATTTAGAAATCATTGATCCAAAAAAAGAAGCTTTCATTAATAGAAGACAAAAATATGCTGAAACTTATTGGAAGTTAAGAGAAAGAAAAGGTGTAACAAGATACGATGCACTTAGAAAAATGCGGGATAGAGATTTTTTTGCAGCAATGATGTTGCGAGAAGGAGAT
This sequence comes from Flavobacteriaceae bacterium, assembly GCA_002862715.1. Taxonomy (GTDB): domain Bacteria; phylum Bacteroidota; class Bacteroidia; order Flavobacteriales; family Flavobacteriaceae. Next base: position 19,845 of record PKDV01000103.1, read on the forward strand.
GCTGATGCAATGATATCTGGTTACAGCAAAAGTTACCCCAATGCACTTAAACCAATTTTACAATTAATTGATAGACTAGAGGGGGTTAATAGAGTTGCAACTACTAATTTGATGATTACAAATAAAGGCCCAATTTTTTTAGCAGATACCTCAATCAATATTAATCCAACTCCAAAGGAACTAGCAAAAATCTCTCAAATGACTGCCTACACTGCTGCTTTATTTGGAATTAAACCGAAACTTGCAATGTTATCATATTCAAATTTTGGTTCTTCAAAGTTTAAAGAAGCTAGCAAAATTTCTGAAGCAGTTTCATTAATACATAGATATTGGCCTCATATTGACATTGATGGACCTTTGCAGGCCGATTTCGCCTTGAATAAAGAAATGCTTAAAAAAAGTTTTCCTTTTTCAAAAATTGCTGGAAAATCAGTTAATACACTTATTTTTCCTGATTTGAATTCTGCAAACATTGCATATAAACTTATTAAAGAAATGGATGGAGCAAAATCAATTGGCCCAATTATGATGGGGCTTCGACATCCAGTTCACATTCTACAGCTTGGTGCTAGTGTTGAAGAAATTATAAACATGACTTCAGTAGCTGTTGTAGATGCTCAAAATAAAATAAAATGATATCGCACCTAAGTGGAAAATTAGTTAGTAAATCTCCAACATCCTTAGTTGTTGAATGTAACGGTATAGGCTATGAGGTCAATATATCTTTAAATACTTATAGTAGAATAATTGATAGTGAACAAATTAAAATTTACACTCACTTACAAATAAGAGAAGATTCTCATTCAATTTTTGGCTTTTTTGATGAACTTGAAAGAAGTGTTTTTAGATTATTAATATCAGTAAGTGGTATTGGAGCCAATACAGCCAGAACAATGCTGTCCTCAATGCCCCCAAATAAGGTTATTGAATCAATACAATCTGATAATGTTGTAGCAATTCAATCAATAAAGGGCATTGGAGCCAAAACAGCACAACGTGTTATAATTGATTTAAAAGATAAAGTTTTAAACCTTATTGATGACAATGAATTTAATGTATCCCCTAACAATACACAAAGGGAAGAAGCGTTATCTGCATTGAGTGTGCTTGGCTACCCCATAAAGCAAACGCAAAGAATTGTTGATTCTTTGATAAATGCAGAGCCGGATATGCCTGTTGAGCGAATAATAAAAAATGCACTCAACAAGTTATAATGTTTAAAATTGCATTCTGTTTAAAAAAGAATTTTCTCTTAATTTTATTGTTAATTTTTCCAATTTTACTGTTTGGACAAAATAAAAATAATCAGTCCAAAGACAGTTTATTTTTAAATAACTCCTTAAAAGAAATCTATAAAAAACAAAATCCCAGTTCATTTATTGGTTCCTATACTTATAACCCAGAACTAAATTTATACATATACAATGTTAAGGTCGGAGATATTGATATTGAGTCTCCATTAGTTCTTACCCCAGATGAATTTAAAAGAAAAATGTTTTTAGAAGAATCAAAAAAATATATTATTAAAAAACAAAAAGCACTTTCAGGAATAACTGACGATAATAAACTTCAAAAAGAATTATTACCTAATTATTATATTAAATCTGATTTATTCGAGTCTATTTTTGGAAGTAACGAAATTAACATAAAACCACAGGGTTCAGCAAGTATTGATTTGGGTATTAGATACCAAAAGTCTGGCAATCCAAGTTTATCACCACGAAATCAAAGCAATTTAGGTTTTGACTTTAATCAAAGAATTAATTTAAGTTTGACTGGTGATATAGGCACTAGGCTAAGAGTTAATGCTAATTATGATACTCAATCAACCTTTGATTTTCAACAGATAATTAAACTTGAATTTTTTCCAGATGATATAGTACCAAATAACAAATCCAATTCTTTATTTGGAGGTTCACAAGGCGGGTTTGGTTTACCAGAATCAGTTGGAGGAAATGAAGATGGAATTTTACAAAAATTAGAGATAGGTAATGTTAGTATGCCTATTAATAGTTCGCTAATAACTGGTGCTCAAAGTTTATTTGGAGTTAAAGCAGATTTAAAATTTGGAAGAACCAATATTTCAGCAGTAATATCTGAGCAAAAATCGCAAAGCCAAACGATAGAAACCAATGGCGAGGGTATACTTCAACAATTTTCATTATTTCCGTTAGATTATGAAGAAAATCGCCACTTTTTTCTGTCACATTATTTTAGAGATAATTATGACTTTTCTGTTAGTACATATCCATACATCAATTCATCTGTTCAAATAACTAGAGTGGAGGTTTGGATTACAAATAGAAACTCTATTACTGATAATGTTAGAAATATTGTTGCAATTCAGGATTTGGGGGAAACTAACCCAGAAAATTCTTCAATTGATGATTTTTATAATGGATTTTTTGTTTCAAATCCAAATTCATATCCATCGAACAATTCTAATATTTTAAATCCCTCTCAGATTGGCACAAGTGGTGTATTAAATAATTCAATTAGAGATATTGCAAGTGTAAAAGAAGGATTTGGAGTACTTTCAAGTGTTGTAATTGAGGGCAGAGATTACTCGGTTTTAGAGAGCGCTAGAAAATTAAACGAAAACGAATACAATTTAAACAACCAACTCGGATATATTTCGCTCAGGCAGTCTCTTAACAATGACGAAGTAATTGCGGTTGCCTTTCAATATACGGTAAACGGAAAAACTTATCAGGTTGGTGAATTTTCGTCGGATGGAGTACCTGCTACAACTGTTTCGAATTCTAGCTCAGATATCAACTCCGTTAATAACAATAGCCTAGTTTTAAAAATGTTAAAAAGTTCTGTATTAGACGTTTCACAACCGGTTTGGAATTTAATGATGAAAAATATTTATAATATCGGAGCAATTCAACTTCAACAAGATGATTTTGTATTAAATATCCTTTATTCAGATCCTAGTCCAACAAATTTTATAAAACCTGAAAATGAAACATC
>PKDV01000089.1 GCA_002862715.1 Flavobacteriaceae bacterium
GGACAACTTGCCTCCCAAGCCATAATAGTACCTGAAAGATTAAAAAGATTCAATCCTTTAATTCCCCCATTTTGCCAATAAATACTACCCCCTTGATATCTTAAATTATCAAATGTTGGTAGAGAAAGATTTATTCGTTCATCAAAGGATATCTCTTGTAAAAATGGATTTCTATCAACCTTTTCTTTATTGCATGATATCAATAAAAATAGAGTAAAAAACAATATAAGTTTCATCAGAGTAAAACTAATGAAAAATGATTATTGTATATTTGTAAATCCCTTTTTATGAAAGGGATTTTTAAATTTTAACAGATGAGTACAGTTTCATATTATTCAGCAAAAGGTCTTAAAAAATTGAAAAAAGAGCTTAATTATTTAAAAGATATTGAAAGACCCCGTGCATCACAGGCTATAGCTGAGGCAAGAGATAAGGGAGATTTAAGTGAAAATGCAGAGTACGATGCTGCAAAAGAAGCACAAGGACTTCTGGAACTTAAAATTGCTAAAATGGAAGAGACACTTTCTAAAGCTAGAGTTGTTGATGAGTCGCAATTAGACACCTCTAAAATCTTAGTTCACTCAAAAGTAAAAATTAAAAATACCAGTAATGATGTAGTTATGAATTACAAGTTAGTAGCCGAAAGTGAAGCTGATTTGAAAGCTGGAAAAATCTCTGTGAATTCTCCTATCGGAAGAGGTCTTTTAGGTAAAAAAGTTGGAGAATTTGCACAAGTTACAGTTCCAAATGGAGAAATTCGTTTCGAAATTTTAGGAATTGATAGATAAATGTCTTCAATTTTTACAAAAATTATCCGAAGAGAAATCCCTGCATATATAGTTGCGGAAGATAGTAATCACATTGCTTTTTTAGACATAAATCCGAACTCTTTTGGACATACTTTGTGCGTTACGAAAAAAGAAGTTGATGAAATTTTTGATTTAAGCCGTACTGAGTACATTAATTTGATGAATTTCAGCAGAAAAGTTGCTTTGGCTTTAAAAAAAACTGTTAGTTGTAATAGGATTGGAATTTCTGTAATTGGCTTGGAAGTTCCTCACGTACATGTCCATTTAATTCCATTAAACTCTATGCTTGATGCAACTTTTCAAAAAAAAATAAATTTATCGAAAGCTGAAATGTCTGAGTTGAGTAAAAAAATAAATTCAAACTTTAATTTTTAGGAATCTCAATCAAAAATTCAGTTCCATTTTTAGAACTATTTAATAATTTTATTCTTCCTTTATGGTATTTTTCAATAATTCTTTTTGTTAAGGACAAACCAATACCCCAACCTCTTGTTTTAGTACTTACTCCAGCATCAAAAACTTTACTTTGAAGTTCTTTTTCAATTCCAGAACCAGTATCTGAAATTTTAAGGTTGGCCTTGCCCCCCCAATTTATTTCTAGTTTAATTTTACCTTTTTTTTCAATTGAATCTATGCTATTTTTTATCATGTTTTCCAAAACCCACTGAATTAATTCTTTATTTAGATTTATTGGAATTTCACCATCTTTTTTTTGTACAATAATTTCAATAGTTGAGGGTATCCTTATTCTCATGTATTCAACAATTTCATCAACTATTGATGATAACTTGTAAGGTTTTTTTTCTGGGATAGCTCCTATTTTTGAAAAACGCTCAGAAATAGTTTTTAATCTTTCGACATCTTTGTTCATTTTATTTAAGGTTTCAGAATCATAATTTTCTTCAAGAACCATAAGCCAACCCAAAAGAGAAGATATTGGAGTACCCAACTGATGGGCAGTTTCTTTAGCCATTGCCGACCATAGCTTGTTTTCTAAAGCAATTTGAGAACTGCGGTAGTACATAAAAATTAACAAAATCAAAATTGAAATTATAATTAGAAAAGCAACTGGATATAATTTTAATTGAGTTACTAATTTTGAGTTTCCATAGTATAATTTTTGATAAAAATTATTTTCAAATTTTATTTCAATAGGTTCATTAATAAGACTAAAATCTTCAATCAGTTTATTTATATAGCTTATAGAATCTTTTTTAATTTTTTTTTGATCGATATTATTTGAAAAAAGCAAACGATTTTTCTTATCAACAACAATCATTGGAATTGAATTTTTTGAGGTTAAAACCTTGAACGTTAGTGGTTCAATAGGCTGATTTAAATCAACGTCTGATGCAAACTTTTGTTGGGCTGTTCCCCAAAGTTCCATTTGCAACCTTTCATCATATTCAATTCTTTGAATTAATTTATTTGTATTCCAAAGTGTAATCACAACAAAACTTAGATAAATTGTAATTACTGTTAAACGTATAATATCAATTTTTGAAAAAAATCTTTTCAACGGCATTTCACTAATATAACTTTTTTAGACATTAATGTTTTACCAAAATCAGTAAATTTGATTAAAAGAATTATACTAATTATGGAAGTTATTGGAAAAATTAAGCAGATTGATGAAACTAAAACTTATGGTAGTAATGGGTTTAAAAAAAGAGAAGTTGTTATTACTACAGAGGAACAATATCCGCAGCACCTATTAATTGAATTTATACAGGATAAGTGTAATTTACTAGATTCTTATTCACAAGGTCAGCGAGTCAAAATTGGTATAAATCTTCGTGGTAGAGAGTGGCAAAATCAAAATGGGGAAATTAAATACTTTAATTCAATAAATGGTTGGAGGATTGAAATTTTAGATAATGAAGATTCTATCCCAGAAACACCTCCTTTTGAGACCATGCCTGCTGAGGAAAAAGAAGAACCAGATGACTTGCCATTTTAAAAATGTTTCATTTATCAAATGAACTAAGTTTTCCATCACCTCATTTATCAAGTCCTGAGGGGATTGTTGCTGTTGGCGGAGATTTGAGACCTGAGCGTGTATTATTAGCATACAAAAAAGGTATTTTTCCATGGTTTGAAAAGGATGATTTTTTAATTTGGTGGAGCCCAGATCCAAGAATGGTATTATACCTTGATGAAATTAAAATTTCAAAGAGTATGCGCTTACTAATGAAAAAGAATAAATATGAAATCACTTACAACAGAGCTTTTAGTGAAGTAGTAAAATCATGTGCTCAAGTAAAAAGATTTGGACAGTCTGGTACTTGGATTACACCAGGGCTGATGAATGTTTACAATATTTTACACGAGCAAGGACACGCTCATTCTGTTGAAATTTGGGATGGAACCAAACTTGTGGGAGGTTTGTATGGCATTGACATTGGGGATATTTTTTGTGGTGAGAGTATGTTTTCAAAAGCTAGTAATTCCAGTAAAATGGCATTAATCTATTTGTCAAAGGAATTAAAAAAAAATAATTACAAGTTTATTGATTGTCAGGTTCCAACAGCTCACTTGGCAAGTCTAGGAGCTAAAACAATTTCTAGAAAAGATTTTCTGAAATATTTAGAAAAATAAGATTTACAATTCTTTTTTCAATTTAATCTGTTCAATAAACTTTTCAATTGTAATACTATTTTCAACAGAAAAACTTCCAATTTTACATCTATGTAACTCAACAAGATGTGCCCCGCACTTAAGTACTTTACCGAAATCATTTGCTAGTGATCTAATATAAGTTCCTTTAGAACATGAAATCAAAAAAGATAAATCAGGAAGTTTAACATCACTTATCTCAAAAGAATTAATGTTAACCTTTCTGCTTTCAATTTCTATTTTTTCACCACTTCGTGCATATTGATAAAGTCTTTTTCCGTTTTTTTTTACTGCAGAATATATTGGGGGTTTTTGAAAAACTGTTCCTTGAAAATTTTTTTTCGCTTTTTCAATTTCATTTAATGTAATATGATTAAAATTTTTGAAATTTTCAGGTGTAGTTTCTAAATCATAAGATTGGGTTGTAGCTCCCAGTCGGATTTTTCCAGAGTATGATTTATCTAACGAGGTGTAATCATTAATTTTTTTTGTCATTTTTCCAGTGCATATTAACATTAGCCCTGTAGCTAAAGGGTCTAGTGTTCCACAGTGACCAACTTTCAAAGCTTTCAAACCAAAAAAATTAGTCAGAGTCCACCTGATTTTATTTACGACTTGGAAAGATGTCCAATTAATGGGTTTGTTAATCAACAATAATTTACCATTAATAAATTTTTCAGCTGTATGGTTTAAATCCACTTCAAAATAATTGCAATTAGTCCTATTGAAAAACAATACATAGAGAAATACTTTAATTTACTATTCTGTACCAACCTCATCATCAGTTTGCAGGCAAAAACACCAGAAAGAAGAGCACCAAAAAATCCAAGACTTAAATTTAAAGGGTCAATTGATTCAAAAATTGTTTGTTTATAATCAATTATAATTTTAAAAATACTTCCAATAATTAGGGGTACTACCATTAAAAAAGAAAATCTAGCTGAATCTTTTCTTGAAATTCCAATAAATAAAGCACAGGCTATAGTTATACCACTCCTAGAAATACCTGGGGCAATCGCAATTGCTTGAGCTACTCCAATAATTAAGGCGATTCTATATGTTATTTTTTTTTTTAAATCAATTTTCTTGTCAGAATAAAATAGAAAAATTGACGTAATTATTAACATTAATCCAACAAAAAACAAATTGTTTTCAAACATTACAGAAATTTTATTTTCAAAGGCTAGCCCTATAATCATTGCAGGAAGCATCGATATCAAAACATTAATAATAAATTTCTTTTCTGTCGATTCATCTTTTTTGAAAAATTCTTTTATTAAACTAATAACATCTTTTCTAAAAACATATATAGTTGCAATTGCAGTGGCTAGATGAACAAAAATTGTAAAAAGTAAGTTCTCATCTCCAGAGCTTTCATTCCCAAAAATATATCCTATTAATAATAAATGACCACTTGATGAAACAGGTAAGAATTCTGTTAATCCCTGAACAATTCCTAAAATAAGTGACTCAAAAAAATTCATTTTTTTCTAAGAATAGAGAAGAAAATTATTACAAAACCAAAAATCACCAATGTAGGTGAGAGTCGAATTCTTCTAAAGTTATAAATTTCATCATTAAAAATATTTGGGTCATCACTTCCGCCACCAGACATTAGTATGAATCCAGTCGCAATGAATATTAAACCTACAATTAAAATTTTATAATCCTTTTTATTAAATAAAAATTTTTTTTTCATTTTAATAAATAATTCTGTTCTTCAAATTTAGATGTTTTTTAACAGAGAGGAATGCACTTAATCCGCTAGTGAAGATTGATAAAAAAATTGATAAAAAAACAACTAAAAATAATGACTCATCGTACATCTGATTGCCAATATTCGAAATTTGATTTAAGAAAAATTTAACTGAAAAAAAAAGTCCTGTTGATGATATTAGCGCACTAATTAAGCCAAGAAAAATATATTTTAAAATAAATGGTTTGTTAATAAAGCTTTTTTTTGCACCAACAAGAAACATGGTTTGAATTACCAATCTTTTGCTGTAAATAGAAAGCTTAATTGAGTGATTAATCAAAATTAATGCGATAAGACTAAATAAAATAAAGAAAATTAATATCCAATAACTAAACTTATCTATATTCTCATTTAAAAGAATAATTAGTGGTCTATCATAAATAACTTCGTTAACAAAAGGTTTTTTTGCAATTACCTCGCTCAAACTGTCGAGAAGCTCAGTTGTTAAAAATTCTGCCTTAAGTCTAATATCAATTGCATCTTTTAACGGATTATAGCCAAGAAAGTCCATAAAATCTTCTCCAATAACTTTACTATGTTCTGCAGCAGCACTTTCTTTAGAAATAAATTTAACATCCTTTGTAAAGTTTGACAGTTTATATGTTGTTAAAATTTGTTCTTTTTCAATTGTTTTTATATCATCATCAAAAAAAACAGTCATTATTATTTGTTCTTTAAAATAATTACTAATTGAATTTGTGTTTAGAAAAAAAAATCCAAAAAGGCTTAATAAGAACAATATTAGCGTAGAGTTTATTACAACTGAAAAGTATGATGCAATAAGACGTCTTTTATAAATAATGATTGAAGACAATATTTCTTTTTTTTAAAATTAAAAAATATGAATGAACTAATTATATTTTTACTTGGCCAATTATCAAAATGTTATTTTTGTTTTGTACAATTTTTAATATGAATTATCCTTTTAAGAAGATTGAGAAGAAATGGCAAGAATATTGGCTTAAAAATAAAACATTTAAAGCTGAACAATTTTCTGAAAGAGATAAATTTTATATTCTTGACATGTTTCCATATCCATCTGGTGCAGGTCTTCATGTTGGGCACCCCCTTGGATACATTGCAAGCGATATAATTGCGAGATATAAGAGAAACAAAGGCTTTAATGTTCTTCATCCACAAGGCTATGACTCGTTTGGGTTACCAACAGAACAATATGCAATTCAAACCGGTCAACACCCTGCCGTAACAACAGAAGAAAATATAAAAAGATATCGATATCAGCTTGACAGAATGGGATTTTCATTTGATTGGGACCGTGAGATCAGAACATCTGACCCAGGATATTATAAATGGACACAATGGATTTTTTCTTTATTATTCAACTCATGGTATGACACAAAAAGCGATAGGGCACGTTCAATAAAAGAGTTATCTGAATTTTTAGAAAAAAATGGAACAAAAAAATTATATGCATATACAAATGAAGATTATGACGAAATATCATCAAAAACTTGGTTATCTTCTGATGAAAAATTTAAACAAGAATTCATATTAAAATTTAGACTTGCTTATTTATCTGACTCATATGTTAACTGGTGTCCTGGTTTAGGAACAGTTCTGGCAAACGATGAGGTAGTTAATGGCCTTTCTGAAAGGGGTGGTTACCCTGTAGAAATAAAAAAGATGAAGCAATGGAAATTAAGAGTTTCTTCATATGCTCAACGATTGTTAAATGGTCTTGAAGAAATTGACTGGCCTGAGCCCTTAAAGGAAATGCAAAAAAACTGGATAGGTCAATCACATGGCGCCAGAGTAAAATTTAAAATTAAAGGATCGAAAAATCTTATTGAAGTTTTTACAACTAGGCCTGATACAATTTATGGTGTTACTTTTTTAACCTTAGCACCAGAACACAAACTTGTTAAGGATTTAACAACCAAAAGTAATCTTGGAAATGTAAGTCAATATATATCAAAAATTGCAAAAAAAAATGAGAAAGAACGTTTAAAAGACGTAGGAGAAATATCTGGTGTTTTTACAGGTACATATGCAATTCACCCTTTTACAAATAAAAAGATTCCGATATGGATTAGTGAATATGTACTAGTCGAGTATGGAACAGGAGCAATTATGGGTGTACCATGTGGAGACCAAAGAGATCATGATTTTGCAAAATTTTTCAAAATTCCAATTACAAATATTTTCAAAGGAGTAGATGTAAGTACTTTTGCTTACACTGAAAAAGAAACTTTCAACTTAATCAATTCTGGATTTTTGAATGGACTTGGTTTTAACAAAGCTTTTAATAAAGCTGTTGAATCGCTAGAAAATATAAATGCAGGAAAAAATACAATAACATATAAAATTCGTGATGCGGTTTTTAGCAGACAAAGGTATTGGGGAGAGCCGATACCAATATATTACAAGAACGATTTACCATATCTAATACCTAAAGAAAACTATCCGGTTAAATTACCTGAAATAACAAAATACTTACCGACAGAAGATGGACATCCACCACTTGGTAATTCTAAAACATGGGCATGGGATACTTTAAATAAAAAAATTGTTGACAATAAAAAAATTGATTTTTTAAATATTTTTCCAATAGAAAAAAACACCATGCCAGGTTGGGCAGGAAGTTCATGGTATTTCAATAGGTATATGGATCCAAATAATGACGAATTCTTTGTAGATAAAAGTGCTTTAGATTATTGGAAAGATGTAGATATATATATTGGCGGTACGGAACATTCAACCGGCCATCTAATTTATTCAAGATTTTATCAATATTTTTTGTACGATTTGGGTTATGTTCCAAGTCAGAATTTCGCCAAAAAAATGATTAATCAAGGAATGATTCTTGGGGAAAGTGCAATAATATATAAATCAAAAAAAAATAAAAATTTTGTATCCGCTGGAATAGCTGATAAAAATGATTCTATTCCATTACATGTTGATATTAAACTTGTAAATGAAAAAAACCAGCTTAATATTAATGAATTTAAAAATTGGCAAGAGCAATTCAAAAATGTAAAATTTGAGCTTGAAAATGGAAAATTTTTTGTAGATAGAGAAATTGAGAAAATGTCCAAATCCAAATTTAATGTAGTAAATCCAGATCAAATTTGTGATGATTATGGAGCTGATACACTAAGGATGTATGAGATGTTTTTAGGCCCTTTAGAACAGTCAAAACCTTGGAACACAGCTGGGATCACAGGCGTATATAATTTTTTAAATAAATTTTGGAGATTATTTCATGATGATAAAAAATTCTGTGTCTATGAAAAACCGTCATCAATAGAATCACTAAAAATTCTTCACAAGACAATCAAAAAAGTTAATTCAGATATAGATTCCTTTTCATTAAATACCTCAGTTAGTGCTTTCATGATTGCAGTTAATGAATTAAGCAAACAAAACTGTAAAAATCGAGATGTTCTAGAACCACTCGTAATACTTCTGAGTCCTTTCGCTCCGCATATTTGCGAGGAGTTATGGTTTCTTCTTGGGAATCAATCATCGGTATCTAGTTGTAATTATCCAATTGCTGATGAAAAATATTTGATAAATAATATCAAAAATTATCCAATAAGTTTTAATGGAAAAATGAGATTTAATTTAGAAATTTCAATTGATTTAAATGAAGATGAAATAAAAAAAATTGTTTTGAATGATAAAAGAACAAATAAGTATTTAGGAAATAATAAGCCTAAAAAAATTATTGTTGTAATTAATAAAATTGTAAATATTGTTTACTAATGTTAATCCGGAATATGTTGGCTTTCTAGCAGCTTTTTTTACTACTTGCGCTTTTCTACCGCAAGCTTATAAAATTTGGAAATCAAAAGTTTCTGAAGGACTTTCTCTTGCTATGTATGTAGTAATGGCTGCTGGAGTTTTGTGTTGGTTGTTATTTGGTATTCTAATTAAAAGCCCATCTGTAATTTTTGCAAATATCATATCTTTAACAATAGTTTTATTTATAATTTTTTTTATTTTAAAATTTAAATAATAATTTCGTCAAAAAATAAATTGTTATGTATGAAAGTCTTTTTCTTGGGGGTGATTATTTTTTATTAATAATTATTTTCGCTGCATTTAGTTTTTTTGTTCAATACAAATTAACTTCAAAATTCAAAAAATTTAAAACCATACATTTATCAAATGGGATGACAGGAAAAGAAATTGCTGAAAAAATGCTATTAGATCATGGCATAAGAAATGTAAAGGTCATTTCTGTAAAAGGAAAGCTTACCGATCATTACGATCCACTGAAAAAAACTGTAAACTTAAGCGAATCTGTATATAATACTAGTAATGCTGCTTCTGCTGCTGTTGCTGCTCATGAGTGTGGCCATGCTGTCCAGCACAATCAAAGCTACGAGTGGTTACAACTTCGCTCTAAACTAGTTCCTGTGGTAAGCATAGCTTCAAACTTATCAATGTGGATGATTATTATTGGACTAGGTTTAGCTAGCTCAAATGTTATTGGAAATAATCTTGCAATCGCTGGAGTTATATTTTTTGGTCTTGGCACTTTATTTAGTTTCATCACATTGCCTGTTGAATATGATGCAAGTAAGCGCGCGCTGGCATGGTTACAAAGAAAAAATATTGTAAGCCAAAGAGAGTTCTTGATTTCAAAAGATGCTTTAAAGTGGGCGGCAAGAACTTATGTGGTTGCAGCAATTGGTTCACTTGCAACATTGATATATCTATTTTTAAGAGTTAGACGTTAAATATTAATATTTCTATCAATTTGTTGATTTAAAGAAATTAGTGTTTCCGTCCTAGAAACCCCTTTAATTGATTGGATATTATCATTTAAAAGTTTCATGAGGTGTTCATTGTCTTTACATAAAATTTTAATTAATATGCTCCAATTTCCTGTTGTATAATGACATTCTAAAATTTCAGGAATCTTTTTAAGTTCATCAACAGCTTCTGGATTTCGTATTGCTTTGTCTAAAAAAACACCTATAAATGCCAATGTGTTGTAGCCTAATAACTTAGAATTAAGTTTCACACTACTTCCTATTATTAATCCTTTAGATTCCAGTTTTCTAATTCTCTGATGGATTGCAGGCCCTGAAATTTTAATTTTTCTAGCAATTTTTTGTATTGGAGTTCTTGAGTCTAAAAGCAGTTCTCTAATAATAGATTTGTCAATACCATCGAGATATAATAAATGAATTTTGTTTTCCTCCACTGTACTATGAATTTACCTCTTATTTACAATGGCAATGTAATCATCTATTGCTTTAGACATTGACGGATTTTCAGGTGTTGGAGCATATATATCAACTCTTAAGGCATTGTTTTTTGCAGCTTTTTTCGTTGACTCACCAAATACAGCGATTCTGGTATGATTTTGTTGAAAATTTGGAAAATTATGAACTAAAGATTGTATCCCGGACGGACTGAAGAAAACTAAAATATCATAATATACGTTTCGTAAATCTGAAAGATCACTAATTACAGTTTTATAAAATATAGCTTTATTCCAATTAACACCTGATTCGTTAAGTAACTTTGGAATGGTAGGTTTCAATACATCTGAACATGGAAGAAGAAATTTTTCATCTGGGTACTTACTTAATGCATCAACCAAATCTTCAAACGTGCGGTTACCAACATAAATTTTTCTTTTTCTAAAAACTACATATTTTTGAAGATAATAAGCAACAGCCTCAGATTGACAAAAATATCTTAGAGTATTTGGTATTTGATATCTAAGTTCTTCAGCAAGCCTAAAAAAATGATCTACTGCGTTTCTGCTTGTTAAAATAATAGAGGTAAATCTAGTGATATCAATCTTTTGTAATCTCACGTCTCTAGAAGAAACACCCTTTACGTGGATAAAAGGCCTAAAATCAATTTTGACTTTCCTCTTTTTTTTCAGAAGTTTATAAGGGTTGTTTTCTGCAGATGGCTCCGGTTGCGAAACCAAAATTGTTTTGACTTTTAAAGGTTTTGTAGAATTTTTTGCAGTTGAAACATCAGACATAAAGGTGCAAATTCAGAAGTGCAAATATACAAAATAATCATAACCTTCTTTTTTTTAAAAACTTTGAAATAATTTTTTATAGAAGAAACATGGATGTATAATATAGTAATCAAGTATGGAATGAATGTTAATGTTAATACAACACCACCCACTTCAAAATAGATAAATAAAATAATAATTATCATATAAAAAAATGAAAGTTTTTCTTTAACAATAGACCTCAAATATGAAAACTTAAGAATTTGTCGTCCTATTTTTAAAATTTTAATTATTAGTATTTCTAAACACATTCTAATAATCCAAAAAGTTGAAAATAAAATAGAGTATTTAACAATATCAATATCAATAATATTTGCAGAGATTTCTTTTTCAATTAATGACTTAACGATTGTTGCAAATACTAAAGCTCTAATAATAAAACCACTCGTTGAAAAGTCATTCCTAATTACTAATGGCTTTTCAATATCAATATTAAAAGTATCATTTAACCAAAATTTATATATTGAATTAAAACGTTTTTCATTAAATATTTTTAATAATAAAAAAAGATTAAAAATAAATACTACGAATATTAAAAAATTATAGCTTGTACTTTCTCTAAACAGAAACATACCATAAATTTATTATAAATATAAATTCATGTCTGGATTTTAAATGTGTATTTTTGCTTCAAATGAAATCAAAAATAGTTATAATACCAACTTATAACGAAGCAGAAAATATAGAAAAGATTATTCATGCTGTTTTTAAACTTCCAACTAAATTTGATTTACTAATTGTTGATGATAATTCACCTGACAAAACCGCTGAAATTGTTCATTCAATTGCATCTACCCATGATAATTTACACATTATAAAAAGAAAAAAAAAATTAGGTTTGGGACCAGCATACATTGATGGATTTAGGTGGGCAATAAATAAAAATTATTCACAAATTTATGAAATGGACGCTGATTTTTCACATCCACCAGAAAAACTTGTAAATATGTCAAAAAAATTAAACTCTACTTGTGATGTTGTTGTGGGTTCAAGATACTATGATGGAATAAGGGTAAAAAATTGGCCCAAATCGAGAGTTTTATTGTCACGGGCTGCATCTTTGTATGTTCGTTTTATTACTGGATTACCAATTATGGACCCAACTGCAGGTTTTGTTGGCTATAAATTGAAAGTATTAAAAGAAATAGATTTAAGAAAAATTAATTTTAAAGGATATGCCTTTCAAATAGCTTTAAAATTTCACTCTTGGAGGAAAGGTTTTATCATAAAGGAATTGCCGATTACATTTACTGATAGGATACACGGAGAATCTAAAATGAATATTTCAATTATTGGGGAAGCAATTTTTGGAATATTATTAATGAAAATTAAAAGTTTTTTTAAAAAATGAATTCAGAGTTTAAACTTATTAAAGGTGCAAAAGTTGTTAATCAAGGGATTATAAGTTCCAGTGATGTATTGATTAAAGGTGAGATTATACACAAAATCAGTAGTGAAATTATTTTCCGAGATAATTTTGATTTAATAGATGGTAAAAATAAATATTTAATTCCAGGTTGCATTGATGATCAAGTTCACTTTAGAGAACCTGGACTAACTCACAAGGGAACCATTGAGTCTGAATCAAAAGCATGTATTGCTGGTGGAATTACATCTTTTTTTGAAATGCCAAATACTGTTCCAAACACAACAAATGAATATTTTCTAAAGGAAAAGTTAAAGATTGCAAAAAATACTTCATGGGCCAATTTTGGATTTATGTTGGGGGGCACAAATGATAATTATGATGATATATTAAAAACAGATAAAAGATTAATACCCGCACTAAAACTTTTTTTGGGTTCATCAACTGGCAACATGCTAGTTGATAATAAAAAGATAATTAAGAAAATATTTTCAAATTTTAATTTACCAATTGCTGTCCATTGCGAAGATGAAAAAGTAATAAAATCAAATCTTGATAAATTAAAACTTGAGTTCGGTGATAAAGTTCCTATGTATTTTCATCCAAAAATTAGATCTGAAGAAGCTTGTTATTTATCATCCTCTAACGCTATCAATTTAGCTAAAGAAACTGGAGCAAGGTTACATGTATTTCATTTGTCAACGCTTAAAGAAACAAATCTTTTTGACAATAAATTAAGCATAGAAAATAAAAAAATTACTTCTGAAGTGTGCGTTCATCACTTGTTATTTAATGATGATGATTACAAAACAAAAGGGTCATTAATAAAATGGAATCCTGCAATAAAGAGCGAAAGCGATAGAATCGGTTTGTGGAAAGCTCTTAATGATGATAGAATAGACATAATAGCTACCGACCATGCTCCTCACACATACGAAGAAAAAAAACAAGACTATTTCAATTCACCTTCAGGAGGACCAATGGTTCAACATGGTCTTCAAGTAATGCTTGATTTTGTAAATAAAGGAAAAATTCCTCTTGAGAAAGTTGTAGAAAAAATGTGTCAC
This sequence comes from Flavobacteriaceae bacterium, assembly GCA_002862715.1. GTDB lineage: Bacteria > Bacteroidota > Bacteroidia > Flavobacteriales > Flavobacteriaceae. The sequence continues at coordinate 13,628 of PKDV01000089.1, forward strand.
AACCCCGCAATTTTATTTTCTGTTGAGAGAAGAGGATTTATAAAGGAAGGATATTATGCAGATTTGGTATTAATTGATTTAAAAAAAGACGAAAAAATATTGAAAGAAAATTTATTGTATAAATGTGGTTGGTCCCCACTAGAAGGAAAAATTTTTAAAGGTTGTATTACTCATACAATTGTTAATGGTCATCTACAATATCACAATGGAATTTTTTCAAATAAAAGAAACGCAAAACAAATAAAATATAAACGTTGAAAAAATTAATTTTTTTGGTTCTATTTACACTTATTTATTGCTCTGTGGAGAGAGTTAATAAGCCATCCAAATTATTAAGTGAAAGCGAGATGGTTAATTTGTTGGTAGATATTTCAATAGTTAATGCATCACTCAATTTTTCTGAAAAAAATTTTTCAGACTTAAATTCTATTTTTGATTATCATGAAATAGATAGTATTACTTTTGTTGAGAATAATATTTATTATGTTTCAAAGCCAAAAATATATATGAAAATTTTTGATTCTGTTAAATTTGAACTTGAAGAAATACAAGACGGTCTCTCTCAAGAATTATTGGATAATGTAAATTATGATGAAAAATATTTAAAAAACCAGAACAAAAAATGAAGTCTTTTATTGGTGAACTAACTTGGAGGGAAATGATTCATGATATAACTCCCGATACAGATAAAATTTTATTAGAAAAATCAGTATCTGGTTATATTGGATTCGACCCAACTGCAGATTCTTTACATATTGGAAATTTAGTTCAGATAATTGTCCTAATGCATTTTCAGAACTACGGCAACAAGCCATATATTCTTGTCGGAGGTGCAACTGGTATGATAGGAGACCCATCAGGAAAGTCCAGTGAAAGAGCGTTATTGGACAAAAAATCCCTTGACATTAATTTGGAAAAAATTAAAAATCAACTTTCAAAATTTTTAAAATTCAACAAAAAAGAAAATTCAGCTGTCATTGTAAACAATTATGAATGGATGAAGAAATTATCTTTAATTGACTTTAATAGAGATATTGGAAAACACATAACGATAAATTATATGATGTCGAAAGACTCTGTAAAGAAACGTGTCAGTAATGAGTCTGGTGAGGGCATGTCTTTCACTGAGTTTTCATATCAATTAATTCAAGGATATGATTTTTTACATCTCTACAAAAATTATGATTGCATTTTACAAATGGGAGGAAGTGACCAATGGGGCAATATAACAACAGGTACTGAATTAATAAGAAGAAAACTTGGAAAAAAAGCATTTGCACTCACCTGCAAGCTTTTAACAAAATCCGATGGTTCAAAGTTTGGCAAGACAGCATCTGGAAACATATGGCTCGATAAAGAAAAAACATCACCCTACAAATTCTATCAGTATTGGCTTAATCTTTCGGATGAGGATTCAGAAAAATTTATAAAAATTTTTACTTTTTTACCTAGGGCGGAAATTGAAAATTTACTTGTTAAACATCGTAATGAGAAACATAAGAGGATTTTACAAAAAAAACTCGCATATGAGATAACTTCTCTTGTTCATTCAAAACATGATGCATCTCAAGCAATAAAAGCATCAGAAGTTTTGTTTGGGAAAGTAACATTTGATGATATCTATAAACTCGACGAAAATATTGTTCTAGAGATTTTTGAAGGAGTACAAAAAACAACTGTAAATAAGAAAATAATTTTTCAAAAAGGTATTCCTATTGTAGATGCTCTTTCAGATGTCACAAATTTTTTAAATTCTAAATCTGAAGCTAGACGTGCTTTAAATGAAAATTCAATTTCTGTCAACAAGAAGAAAGTTAAAATGGATAAAATAATTGATAAAAACGATATATTTTCTAATAAATTTATTTTACTGCAAAGAGGAAAAAAAAATTATTTTTTAATTATAATTGATGATACATAAGTGAGCATCCACGTATTTCAGAATAATCACATCGACCAGTAATCTCAAAACTACCATCTTCATAACATACTCCCAAATCATTAGTTGCAATAAATGAACAGGTATTTGTATTTGATAGATCAATAATATTCAAAACTCCCGAACCTGTATTAGAAATTTTTAAAGGGTCCTTTAAATCCCTAATCATTATCTTCATAGATGGAGGACAATAAAAAATTCCATTTTTCATGGAATAAGCTTGAGAAAAAAGTTCTGTCATTCCATATTCACTATGAATTACTTTGACACCAAATCCTTTTTTTAGTTCTTCATGTAATTCAATTTTAGTATAATCTATACCAAAGCCTTTACTTCCACCTGTCTCAACTACTATCGCATTTTTTAATTTAATTTTAAATTCTTTACAAAAATCGACCAAAGCATTGCTTAAGCCGATTAAAAAAATTTTTTCATTTGAATCATTTATTTTTTTCATCTCATTGAATAATTCCTCTGTTTTATTTAAGTAAAAACCGCTTGTTTTTCTTTCAGTTTTGTTTATAATTTCTTTACACATAAAAACCAGTGAAGAAGACGGTTTTTGTTTGTAATTTGGTAACAATGCAAAAAAATTAAACTGCTTTGGATTACCAAAAAAATATTCAAAACATGAGATTAGGCTTTTTCTGTAAATGTTTAAATCATTAATATAGTGATAGCTTTTTTTTCCCGTAGTACCAGAACTTTCAAAAATTTTTTCTTCCTTTTCAAAACATTTAATAACATGAGATTTAAAAAACTCAATTGGCAAAAAAGGAATGTTTTTGATATTTGAAACATCAATATTTCTATTAATTAAATCACAAAATTCTTTATAGGTATTATTATAATTGTATTGGTATCTAAAATTTTTAACAACTTTTTTTTCAAATGAGTTCATATTTCAAAATTATAGATGTTTTAATAATATTAATTTAACAATGAAAAATTTTTAATTGTTAAATTGCAAAGGTTTGTTTAATTAATGAAAAAAAAATATACTAAAATATTAATAGTTGACGATGAGCCTGATATTTTAGAAATCTTACAATATAATTTGAATGCCGAAGGTTATCAAGTTAAAACTGCTAAAAACGGTAAACAAGCAATAAATTTAGCGAATGACTGGATGCCTCATCTAGTCTTACTTGATGTAATGATGCCAGAAATGGATGGTATAGAAGCCTGTGAAGAACTAAGAAAAAATAAAAACCTAGATAATCTAATCATTATTTTTTTATCAGCCAGGGGTGAAGATTTTTCCCAGGTAGCAGGTTTGGAGGCTGGGGCTGACGATTATATAACAAAACCTATCAAACCAAAAGTTTTAATAAGTAAGATAAAAGCAATTTTAAGAAGATTAAAAAATTCAGATGAAAAAAATCCATTAATTGTTGTAGGTGAATTAATAATTAACAAAGAGGAGTATTTAGTGATTTATAAAGGAAAAGAAATTCTTTTGCCAAGAAAAGAATTTAAGCTTCTGTCTCTGTTAGCCTCAAAGCCAAAAAAAGTATTTGAGAGAGAAAAAATTTTGGAAAAAGTTTGGGGTAGTGAGGTAATTGTAGGAGACAGGACAATTGATGTTCATATTAGAAAGTTAAGAGAAAAATTTGGATCACAACGTTTTAAAACTATTAAAGGAGTAGGCTATAAATATGTAATTTGATAGCATTAATTTATGATTTTTATAAATTTAACCAATGTTAAAAAAATACAGCCTTAACAAATATTATTTTTCTCTTTTAACTTCTTTATTTATTTCATTTTTGGGTCACTTAGTAAAGAACGTAGATGAAATTTATAAAATTAATTGTGGGGGTATTTGTTTTCTAAAAAATACCTCGTCAATATTATTTTCTTTTGAGTCAATTTTAAATTCCCTGATTGTATTTCTAATTTGTTTTTTTATAATTCAAATTAGAATGGAACGGCTTTTTTTTAAAAGAATTAAAGCAATTTATGATGATTTAGAGTTTAGTGCAGATTCTGTAATTTCTACTTCCAGGGTTGTTTCAGATATGGATGCATTAATTGAGAATGTTGGACAGTTTACAAAAATGAAGAGAGCAGAGATTGAATTATTGAAAAGAGATGAAGAGTTTAGGAGAGAATTTTTAGGAAATATTGCTCACGAATTAAAGACACCCTTATTTACAGTTCAAGGCTACATTTTAACCCTTTTAGACGGAGCTGTTAAAGACAAAGCAGTTAGTAAAAAATATTTATCAAGAGCTAATAAGGGAGTTGAAAGATTAATTTATTTAGTCAAGGATTTAGATTTTTTGACGAAACTCGAACAAGGTAATATTCGACTAGAGTTGGATAATTTTGATATTGTTGTTTTGATTAATAATGTATTTGAAATGATGGAGATTAGATCAAAAAAATCAAATGTAAGACTTGAGTTTGATAAAGATTATAATGAACCAATATTAGTACATGGAGATTATGAAAGGATTCAGCAAGTCTTAACAAATTTAATCGTGAATTCTATAAAGTATGGGACTCAGGGCGGTAAAACTGAAGTAAGAATTCAATCATTTGATAAAGAAAAAATAATAATTAGAGTTAAAGACAACGGTGAAGGAATTGATGATGAAAATTTACCAAGGTTATTTGAGAGATTTTTTCGAATTGATAAAAGTGGAAATAGAAAAAAAGGAGGTTCTGGATTAGGATTATCAATTGTTAAACATATTATCGAAGCACATAGAGAACAAATTTTTGTCGAGAGCCAATTAAATGTTGGATCTGAGTTTTCTTTTACTTTAAGTAAAGCAAGAATATAGGTTTGGGTAGTAAAAATAAATTAAAAAAATTTAAAGAAAATTTAAATTTTTTCAACTTAATTCAGCCTCAAAGAGAGGATTTATTGTCACTTAAATTTTTAAATGAATTTTCTTGGAATGATTTCTTTGAAAATAAAAATAAAATTGTTTTGGAACTAGGTTGTGGTAAAGGAGAATATACCATCGAACTAGCAAAACAGAATCCATCATTAAATTATGTAGGAATAGATATTAAGGGAGATAGAATTTGGCGAGGTGCAAAGACATCCATAGAATCTGGATTAAAAAACGTCGCTTTTGTTAGAACACAAATTGAATTAGTTGATTTTTTGTTTCAAAAAAATTCAATTTCAGAAATTTGGTTAACTTTTCCAGATCCACAAATGAAATTTAAAAGAAAAAATCACAGGCTAACAAATCCTGATTTTTTAAAAAAATATAAGAAAATCTTAATAGAAGGAGGTAATATTAATTTAAAAACTGACTCTATGTTTCTACATGGATACACTTTAGGGGTTTTAGATGGTTTTGGTTTAAAACCATTGATATCAAATCATGATATTTACAATTATATAAATGCTCCTAAAGAGGCGATTTCAATTCAAACATTTTACGAAAAAAAATACAAAAAATTAGGAAGAGAAATCACTTATTTAAAATTCAATTTTACAAATGAAACTAAAAGATAATTTTTATCAAAAAGTATATGATGTAGTAAAAAAAGTACCTTTTGGTATGGTTACAACATATGGAACTATTGCAGAGCATTTAGGTGCAAAAAAAAGCTCTAGATTGGTTGGTTATGCAATGAACTTATCGCACAACAATATTGAAATACCAGCTCACAGAGTAGTTAATAGAAATGGTCTGCTAACTGGAAAACATCATTTTAATGGCAAGGATTTAATGCAGAAGCTTTTAGAATCAGAGGGTCACGAAATAATAAATAATCAAATTGTCAATTTTGAGAAAGTTCTTTGGAAACCTAAACACACCAGCAAATAGTTATCTAAACGTTATATTTGTATTCAATTAAATGAAAAAAATTTCCCCTCAATTAATTAAGCAATACCTTAACTCAGTTTTTGAAAAAACCGATTTAAATGGAATTATTGGTTCTGATGGTATCAGAAATATTAATATTTTTTCACACGAGGTCGTCATAGACTTGTCAATATTAAATCCAACCTTACAAGCAAAAAAAAAACTTGAATCGTTAATTGAAACCGCTGTTTTAAAAAATTTTCAAAATTTTTCTAAAGTTGTGGTTAATTTTTTTGTAGTTAAAGAAGAAAAAGCACCCTTAATAAAAGGTAAAGCAATTAAAAATATTAAAAACATTGTCGCAGTAGCCTCGGGTAAAGGAGGGGTTGGGAAGTCCACTGTCACCGCTAATTTATCTATTTCACTTGCCAAAATGGGTTTTTCTGTTGGTGTATTAGATGCAGATATATATGGACCTTCAATACCTATGATGTTTGATGTATTAAATGAAAAACCAAAATCTAAAAATATTAATGGGGTCTCTAAAATGATTCCTATATCGTCGTATGGTGTAAAATTATTATCAATAGGTTTTTTTACTAAAATTGATCAAGCTGTAATTTGGAGAGGTCCAATGGCATCTAAAGCATTAAATCAAATGATATTTGATTGCCATTGGGATGAGTTGGACTTCCTTTTAATCGATTTACCTCCAGGCACTGGTGATATTCATTTAAGTATTATGCAAGCATTACCGATTTCAGGTGCAGTTGTGGTTAGCACTCCTCAACCTGTTGCATTGGCAGACGCAAAAAAAGCAGTAGCAATGTTTGAACAAGAAAATATTAAAGTTCCTGTTTTAGGAATAATTGAAAACATGTCTTTTTTCACACCTGATGAACTTCCTAAAAATAAATATTATATTTTTGGAAGAGAAGGAGCAAAAAATTTAGCTACTGACTTGAGAGTGCCGTTTTTAGGAGAAATACCGATTTATCAAAGTATCAGAGAAGCAGGTGATATAGGAAGACCTGCATCCATGCAACAAAAAACAATGATTTCAAATTTACTTTTAGAGATTACAAAAAATGTAGTTTATCAATTAGTAAAACGAAATAAAGAATTACCGAAAACGGAGATAATAAAAATAACAACAATGGCGGGGTGTTCTGCAGTTAACAATAAATAATATGTCAAATTTAAAAGCACGGGTTGAGCTAGCATTAGATGAAATTAGACCTTTCTTGAACTCTGATGGGGGTGATATTGAGCTCAAAGAGATAAAAAAAAATATAGTTAAAGTTCAACTTCTAGGGAATTGTGCTGAATGCACTGTTAATCAAATGACACTTAAACAAGGTGTTGAACTGACAATTAAAAAACATGCTCCTGAAATTAAGGAAGTAATTAGCGTTCAATGAACATTAATTTATAATTCATATTGTTATTCATAACTTTTATTTAGGATTTATAAAATAAATTCATTCTATTTAAACTAAATATTTTAAACTTTTTCGTATTTATATTTGTATAGGATGGTAAAAGAGTTTATTTCACAGGAAAAAATATTGTCTAAGAATTTTTTTAATTGTAAATGGGAAGCTCCAAGTAATATTGCTTTGATTAAATATTGGGGAAAATCACCTGTTCAAATACCCATGAATCCATCAATAAGCTTTACTTTAAAAAACTGTCTAACAAAAACTGATATTTCTTTTGAACCAATCAAAAACACATCAAATAAAGTAAAATTTGAATTTACCTACAATGGAGAATCTAAGTCTGATTTTAATTCAAAGCTTGAAATTTTTTTTGAAAGAATAATTAATTATCAACCTTTTTTAATTGATTATTATTTAAAAATCAATTCAGTAAATAATTTTCCGCACAGTAGTGGGATAGCATCTTCCGCTTCAGCAATGGCAGCACTGTCAGCATGTTTGATTGATTTTGAAAATTCTCATAACCCGATTGTTAAAAAGCATAAAAAAACTTCCTTTCTTTCAAGGCTTGGATCTGGAAGTGCGTGCAGAAGTGTTAGTGGACCAATTATGACATGGGGTAAACATTCAAAAATTCCAAAATCAAATGATTTTTATGCAACAAAATTTTTAGGTTATCATCAAATTTTTGACACCTATTGTGATTCTATATTGTTAGTAGATAGTGGAAAAAAAGAGGTTAGTTCTACTTTAGGTCATGAACTAATGAAGAAACATCCATTTGCAAGTTCTAGGTTTAAACAGGCAAAAAATAATTTTAGTTTGTTATGTGTTGCATTAAAAAGTGGAGACTTAGATTCTTTTATAAAAATTGTTGAAAATGAGGCACTTCAATTACATGCTATGATGATGACTTCAAATCCATATTTCATCTTAATAAAGCCAAAAACTCTAAATATCATAAATGAAATTCGAGATTTTAGAAGGAAATTTAATATACCAATTTGTTTTACACTGGATGCTGGGGCGAATGTTCACCTTCTTTATCCACAAATTCATAAATCTGACGTTCTTGAATTTATTAAAAAAAATCTAAGTATTTATTGCAATAACTGCTATATCAATGATGAGGTTGGTGTTGGAATTAAAAAAATTAAGTTTGTTTTATGAAATCACCGCTTTTTTATGCAAAAATTTTGTTGTTTGGGGAGTATGGGATTATAAACGACTCAAAAGCGTTAACAATTCCATTCAATTTATTCAAAGGTGCACTTAAAAAAGAAAAGAAATTTTTAAATAATTCTTTAGTTTCTAATAAAATACTATGCAAGTTTAACGATTATCTTAAAACTCAAAATTTAAAACTTAATCTAAAAAAATTTGGTTCTGATATTGAAGAGGGTTTGTATTTTGATAGTACTATTCCAGAAGGATACGGAGTAGGAAGTAGTGGTGCATTAGTTGCAGCTGTATATGAAAGGTATGCTATTAACAGAATTTCCATTTTAGAAAATCTTGATATAAAAAAGCTTTTAAAACTTAAAATAATTTTTTCAAAAATGGAGTCCTTTTTTCATGGAAATTCATCAGGATTAGATCCATTAAACAGTTACTTGAGTCTTCCAATTCTTGTAAATTCAAAAACAGAAATTAAGGCTACAGGAATTCCATCACAAACGCATGATGGAAATAATGCAGTTTTTTTGCTTGACAGTGGAACTAAGAGCGAAACCTCCTCATTAGTTTCGATTTTTTTAAATAAATTAAAAATACCTGCTTTTAAAAAAATGATAGATGATGAATTCATAAAATCATCAGATCTCTGTATTGAATATTTTTTAGG